>DAHUZD010000404.1 GCA_027306745.1 Acidobacteriaceae bacterium | reverse complement strand
GGCCTGGCCGCGCTGTGCGCCGCGATTGCGATACTTCCCTTCTGCGTCTGGACGCTGCGCAATGCACGAACATTTCACGTCTTCCAACCGCTGGCGCCACGCACCGCAGCCGACCCAGGCGAAGCCGTGCACGCAGGCTGGAACCGCTGGGTGCAGAGCTGGTGCGTCGAGTTTGCCTCCACCTATGAGATTTATTGGAACGAAGGCAATGCTCCGCTGGACATCGACAGCCTGCCCGCGCGCGCCATCGACACAGATGCAGAACGCGCAGCGGTGCAAAAATTATTTCAGGAACACAATGCCACGCTCACGCTGACGCCGGAGATGGATGCGCAGTTTGCACGGCTGGCCGCGGAGCGCGTGGCGCGCAATCCGCTGCGGTTTTATCTTGCGTTGCCTGCGCTGCGGCTGGCAGATATGTGGCTGCGTCCGCGCACGGAGATGCTTTGGATTGAGCTGCGCTGGTGGCAATACCAGTATCACAAAGCGGAGACGATTTTTGCGTGGAGCTATGCCGGGCTGAATCTGGCGTATCTTGCGCTGGCGCTTTTTGGCCTGCGCCGCGGCGTGCCGTTCCTGCAGGTGATGGCAGGGTATATCGCATTGCGCTGTCTTTTGCTGCTGACGCTGGAGTGCCCCGAACCGCGCTATACGCTGGAGTGCTTTCCGATGATTTTCATTCTGGCTGCGGCTGCGCTGGCGCATTCAAAAACCCCGCGCCCTGCACCGCCACAAGCGCCAGCACAATGAGCCACAGCACAACTGCATAGATCGCATACCAAGCCGCCTCTTGCCCCGCGCTGACGTGAGGCGGACTCAAAACCACCAGACACCCCGTGGAGACGGCGTGCAACATCTGCGCCAGCAGCACGCTGCCGGTTCGCGCAAAGAGCCAGCAGATCAGCACGCGCATGGCGCTCATCGCAGCAATGAAGGCCAGAAAATAACGGCCCCAATATGCGCCGTGCGGCGTGGCCGTGCCCAGATAATCGACAACTGGAAGATGCCACAAACCCCAGAGCAGACCGAGCAGAATGGCAGCCAGCAAGCCGTTGCGGCCCGCGCGCAGCTTGGGATAGGCAAAGCCGGTCCAGCCGATCTCCTCCGCAAAGCCAGCGATGCAGCCGAAGGCCAGGCCGACTGGAAAAAAGTTGGGGGTGAAGGTTGGCGAGACGCCCGTCCGCAAGGCCAGCAGCACGGCCAGCATGGCCACTGGAGGAATGAGCAGCACGGCAAACCAACGTGGAGCCACGGCCAAGCGGCGCATACGCGCCAGCAAATCCGACAGGCCAGCGCGGCCATCGGCCAGACGCGTCAGCAGCAGCCCCATCAGGCTCGGCCCCAGCAGCATGACGGGGAACATCATCAAGCCGGTGAACTTGGGGATGGCCTGATGCTGCAACAGCCTGGGAGCCACCAGCGCGAAGGCTCCCAGCCAAGAAACGGCGAAGGTGCAAAGAAAATACACGGCGGCTGGATGACGGCTGAGGAGAGAGGCGTGCTGGCGCGTGGTGTGCATTCCCTCCACAATACGGCAGCAGCGCGGGAATGGTTCCGTTATTTTTGCACGGTGCTCGTCTTGGCATCCGTCTTGATGTGAAAGGCGGATGCGGGTACACGCTTGTTGTAGCGGATGTTGCGATAGTAGGCCGTGCGCACATCACCGGATGGCTCAAAGAACTGCTGATTGAGCGAAAGGGCGCGCGCCGGGTCGATCCAGACCGTGATGTGCGTGAACATGCTGCGGACGCTGGCCTGCTTGCCCACCAAGTCCAGCTTCACCGTGGGCACGCCGTCGATGGTCTCTGTGCCCTGCTCTGTAATTTCCCAGCTTGTTTCCATGGCGCTGCCGCTGCCGCCGAAGCCGAGCGTCAAAAAGCTCTCAAACCGCTCCTGATTTTTTCCGGCGTGCAGTACGGTCATCTGATCAATGGTCGGCTGATAAAACTCCAGCACGCCGTCCTTGTAGACGACCTCTTTGGCATCGGGCTGACCGTTAAATTGCTTTACGTGCGCGGCCATTTCCGTTGCGCCGTTCTGGCGCAGAAAATCAATGGTCCCGGTCTGAACGTCGGTGTTGTCGACGACGCGCTCATATTGGTCCCATTCAAAATCGGCCTGTGCGGAGCGGAAATTTATGGCCGCGGCATCCCTCTGCGCCAGCACGGAGCGCAGTGAGGCGGAGGGCTTCTGCTGGGCGCAGGCGGCGGGCAGCACCCAGCCGGCGGCGCAGATGAGAGCAACGCAAAGGCACAGTTGTTTCCCACGGCGGTCTTTGGGCAAAGAGAGATTCATTTTTGCTGCAATCCTTCGTGATGTTTCGTGATTTTTCTGATGCACCGGCGCGGCTATCTGCGCACCCAGACGCGATAGGCCGTCACGGAGCCATTCGCATCCAGCACCGGCTGATAGTGATCAATGTTGACGCCGCCAGTGATGGGCGCGATGGCGGCCTTCAACTCTTTGCGCAAGGCGCGCTCGTCGGCGGCTGTGGGCAGCGTCGTGGCATCAATGCGGTAGACAAAGCTGTCCCGGCCATCGCTCTGCACGAAGACGCCGTTGGCTGGCAGCAAATGCGCCGGGGCTGCGTCCTTGAAGTCGATGACGCGCGGGCTGAGGAAGATGAAGGCCAGAATCAGCGTGACCATCACATCGTAGTGAAAGCTGCCCCGTTCATACGTCCAGAAGAGATAATTGCGTAGGATTCGCAGCATTTTCGCGCTCCTTAGCGAGTATACGGCTCTAGCAGCGTTTGGCCGTTCATATAGGGCACCAGCGCATCCGGGATGCGCACGCGGCCATCGGCCTGCTGATAATTTTCCAGAATCGCCAGCCAGGTGCGGCCCACGGCCAGTCCGCTGCCGTTGAGCGTGTGCACCAGCTCCGCCTTTTTTTGCCCCAGCGCGCGATAGCGAATGTTGGCCCGGCGCGCCTGAAAAGCTTCAAAGTTCGAACACGAGGAAATTTCCCGGTACGTATTCTGGCCCGGCAGCCAAACCTCAATGTCATAGGTCTTGGCCGAAGAAAAACCCATGTCTCCGGTGCAGAGCAGCATCACACGATAGGGCAGTTCCAGCTTTTGCAGGATGGCCTCCGCGTGGCGCGTCAGCTTCTCATGCTCCTCGTTGGATTGCTCGGGCGCGACAAACTTGACCAGCTCGACTTTTTGAAATTGATGCTGGCGAATCAGTCCGCGCACATCTTTGCCGTAGGAGCCAGCCTCGGACCGGAAGCAAGGCGAGTAGGCCGTCAGCGAGATGGGCAAC
>DAHUZD010000362.1 GCA_027306745.1 Acidobacteriaceae bacterium | reverse complement strand
TCTGGGATGCGGCTCGGCTTGGCCAGATAGCCATCCATCCCGGCCTGCACACAGCGTTCCTCATCGCCCTTCATGGCGTGAGCGGTGAGGGCGATGATGGTTTGATGCGTCATCGTGCCCTCTTCATTTTTGCGAATCGTCAGTGTGGCCTCGATGCCATCCATCACGGGCATCTGGATGTCCATCAGCACCAGATCATAGCTGGAGCGCTCCAGGGCCAGCAGCGCCTCTTGTCCATTGGCGGCCACGGTGACGGAGTGTCCCTTTTTTTCCAGCAATCGTACGGCCAGCTTTTGATTGACGGGGTTGTCTTCCACCAGCAGAACACGCAGCGGTTCGCCCGGCGCACTGTCTTGCTCCGCCCGCTGCACGATGGCTGGCGAGGGTGCCGGACTCATTTCGGGCTCGGCCGGCGAAGCGCCACAAAGTGCGGCGGCCAAGGCGGATTGCAACTCAAGATGCCGCACCGGCTTCAGCAGGCAGGCATCGATGCGCAGGGCCCGCATTTGCGAGCGATCCAGCGGATGCGCTCCAGAGCTGAGCAGAAGAATATGTATGGAATCCAACGCTGGCTGCTGCCGGATTTTTTCTATGAGCATCATGCCATCCACATTGGGCATGTGCATGTCCGTCAGCACCAGCGTGTAAGCGTTTGCGGTCTGCCGGGCTGCCGTCAGCTCGGCCAAGGCGGCTTCCGCTCCATCCACGGAGTGGGTGCGCAATCCCCAGCGGTCGAGGGTTTCCGACAAAATTTTCCGGTTCGTCGCATTGTCGTCGACAATTAGCGCACGAGCAGTCTGCAAAATGCGCGGAGGTGCCAGGGCGGTAATGCGGCCGGGCTGCGCCGTACTTTTGCCCAGACGCACGGTAAAGAGAAACCGGCTACCCATGCCCGGGCGGCTTTCCACATGAATGTCCCCGCCCATCACGCGCACCAGCCGGGCCGTAATCGTCAGCCCCAGGCCAGAGCCACCGTATCGCCGCGTGGTGGAGGTGTCGGCCTGCGTGAACGGATCAAAGATTGTCTGCAGTTTTTCCGGAGCAATGCCAATGCCTGTGTCGGAGACTTCGCATTGCAGCAACAGCGAATCACCAGCGTCCTGTTGCAGCCTCATGCGAAGGGCCACTTCTCCGGAGTGGGTGAACTTGATGGCATTGCCGACCAGATTAAAGAGGATTTGCCGCAGCCGTCCAGGATCCCCAAGCACAAACAGTGGAATTTCATGCGCCACATCGCAGATCAGCTCCAGATTTTTTTCCGCAGCGCGCACGGCCAGCGTTTTCAAGCTGGTCTCCACGCAATCGCGCAGATCAAAGTCCACGTCCTCCAGCTCCACCCGGCCGGCTTCGATCTTGGAGAAGTCCAAAATATCGTTGATGACGTACAGCAGCGTATCCGCGGAGGAGCGTACAGTCTCCAGATAATCGCGTTGTTCTTCGTTCAGATTGGTGCCCAGAGCCAACTCCGTCATGCCGATGATGCCATTGAGGGGCGTGCGAATTTCATGGCTCATGGTGGCTAGGAATTCGCTTTTGGCTTGATTGGCGGATTCTGCGGAGCGACGCGCGCGCTCCGTCTCTCTCTCGGCCAGCTTTTGCGCTGTAATGTCCCGGCCCACGCCGACGACGCCGAGCACGCGCCCGTCCTGCCCGCGGATGGGAATCTTGCTGGTCAGCAGCCAGCGCTCCTTGCCGTCACTGTCATAGATTTGCTCGGCCTGGCTGACGAGCGGCTGGCCGGTGCGTATCACGCGTTGCTCATCCTGGAAAAATCCGTTGGCGACTTCTTTCGGATAATAATCAAAGTCATTTTTTCCCAGCAGATCCTTCGGGTTGGAGACGCCCATGAAACTGGCGATGCTGTGGTTGGCAATCACAAAGTGGCTGTTGTGGTCCTTGGCGTAGATGTGGTCGGGCAGCGTTTCCGTGATCGTTTCATTGACGGCCCGCAGCAGCAGCGTTCTGGCCTCGCTCTCTTGGCCACCGCGCAACCCGCGCGCCAAAAAGGCATAGAGCCTGACCCAAGGCACGGCAGCCATGGTCGCAGCCGCGATGAAGAGCAACGCTCCGGCCAGAATGCCAGGATGGCTGCCCAGCCCATGTTGGGTCAGGAACTGGTGCAGCGTCTTCCAGAGCGCAGCGCCGAGCACCATGAGCAAGCCCAGGAAGGCTGCCGTGCGCATCTGCCGCCACTGGCTGGAATCCGTTTTGTGGCCAACGAACATCAAAGGCTCCTCTTGTTTGCAGCCGCCGGGCTGGGCTTGTGCCCGCTCTATGCGTCTGCCATCTCTGCGGCGAAAGGTCCAGCGTACGGGGAATCTACCACAAGACAAGATTCTGCTATTGCCGTACGTTCGCCTTATCGGCTTGCATGGGCCTGAAGGCGAGCAGTCCCGCTTCGGGACTGGGCTGGCGATCTCCGTTCTGGGAATGCAGCGCAGTTAAAAATTCCAGCACCGGCTGGGGCTGGCCAAAGTAAAAACCCTGGAAGCGTGTGCAGCCACGCGCAGCCAGAAAGTCCAGTTGTGAGCGGGTCTCCACGCCTTCGGCCACCACATCCAGCCCCAACTGGGAGGTGATGGAGAGAATGGCGTCGACCAGAACCGCGTGACTGGCGTCCTTGGGAGCTGACTGCACAAAGCTGCGGTCAATCTTCAGCTCATCCAGCGGGAGCTTTTGCAGGTAGAAGAGGCAGGAGTAGCCTGTGCCAAAGTCGTCAATAGAGATGCGCACGCCGAGGGCGCGCACCTCTTCCAGCACCTGCACCACGTTGTCGATGCGTGACAGGAACTGGCCCTCGGTCACCTCCAGCGTGAGCCGCTGGGCTGGCGCTCCGGTCTCTTCCAATATGTTGCGCACCAGCGCGGCAAAGCCCGGCTGGCGAAGCTGGCGCGGGCTGACGTTGACAGAGAGCGCGTACTGCTGGCTGAGATGCGCAGTCTGCGCCAGCAGGATGCAGCTCTGCCGCAGCACCCACTCGCCAATCTCCAGAATGGCCCCGCTTTCCTCCGCCAACGGAATGAAGATATCTGGCGCCACCTGGCCCAGGCCGGGGTGCTCCCAGCGCAGCAAGACCTCTGCGCCCTGGATTCTGCCATTCGCGTTGCATTTGGCCTGCATGGCCAGGGAGAATTCATTTCTGGCCAGGGCGCTGCGCAGCGGTTGGTCAAAGGCGCGGCGGCGGCGCAGATCCGTGGCCATGGCGGCGGTAAAGATGCTGATGCCATCGCGCCCGGATTCTTTGCTGCGATGCAGGGCAATGTCGGCCTGGCGCAATATCTCTTCGGCTCCGGCCTGATCCGGTGCAGGAAACAGCGCCACGCCCATGCTGACCGAGACCGAAACATCGCCGCCGGGCAGCTTGACCAGATCTGAAGCCAGCAGGCGCAGCTTTTGCACCACACGCTGGACTGCGTGCAGGGCCGCTTCCTGCGTCAGCCCCAGGTCTTCCAGTACGATCACGAACTCATCGCCGCCATAGCGGGCCACCGTATCCCGCTTGCGCAGGCCCTGGCTCAGCCGCTGGCCAATGGAGCGTAGAAACGAATCGCCCGTGGCATAACCATACAGATCGTTGATGGGATTGAAGTGGTCGAGATCGAGCAATATGGCCGCGCCCCATTGCCGGCTGGTTTGCGCAGCCGTATAAGCCTGCTGTAGCCGGTGGAGCAACTGCGTCCGGTTCAAGAGTCCTGTGAGCGCGTCAAAGTGAGAGAGTCGGTGCATTTGCTGGCGCAGGCGTTCCTGCGCCAACTCCCCGCCCAGTGCTGCACCCAGCACGCGCAAGGCCTCCCGCGCGGCTACCGTCAACTGTGCATTGGCGGGCGTTTCCATGGCCAGCGCGCCTTCCACACTTCCATGGCTCAGCAACGGGACAAAGCAATGCCCGTGCAATGTCGCCCGTGGAGTGTCTTCCGTGTATGCATGGCAGATTGTGGTCATCAAAATATGCCCTGCGGCAGCTTCTTCTGACGACAAGTACGTGTACAGGCTTTCACAGCAGGCAGTGTGCTTTTCGCTATGTATCAGCGCGCCCTCACGGCCCGCCATGCCGACCACGGACCACATCGGTCCATCGTGTGAGTCAGCATTGGGTGCGCCCACAGCTTCTATCTGCCGGTGGGGCGGAGAGGAAAATTCCGTCCGGCTAATCAGGATGGCCCTTGAGCAGGGCAGGGACTTCGATTGTTTGCAGAGGTCACGCAACACCCGCTCAATGCGCCGGGCAAACGGCCCCTCCGCATCCAGATGCTTGTGCATGTGTAGCAGGAACCCAGCCAAACGCACGTGGCTGCCATGGGCGCGGTTGGCCTCCCGCGCTGCATAGACCAGCAGGCCCAGCGTAAGTCCAGCCAAGGCAGGCAATAGCCGGAAGACAAGCGGGTGCGCGGCCATCCAACTCTGCATCGCTGCGCTGGCCGGGAAGAAGCCCTGCTGCTCCAGCCACATTAGTAAGAAGATAAGACAAGCTCCGGCCAAGGCACCTTCCGCCGCAAAACGTGCCGAAATCACGATCTTGTTTTTGCGTTGCAGTGGCATCGTTGGCCTCGTCTGTGCCTATCCCACCACAATAGTCTAGAAATGGAAACGCGGGAGCGATATTTTCAGGTATTTTGCGGCAAAATTCCGCTTTTAGACAACGATGATCCAGTAGCTTTTCTGGGAAATGGCCAGGTGCAGGGCATTGGCTGGCTCGTGCCGGAAGGGGATGGCCCACGGTCTGTGACGAAGAAGATGTGCAGTGGCCAGGGTAGCCGCGGGGTCTTGGTGGGCAGTGAGGGACTCGAACCCCCGACATCCTGCTTGTAAGGCAGGCGCTCTAACCAACTGAGCTAACCGCCCCCACGGGCAGCATCCGCTGACTTTAGTTTATCGCAGGTTGCGGTCTGCGGTGACTGCACATGGCCATGGGGCGATGCGCCATGCCGGGTGAATGGACGCCGCTTGTACACTGGATGGCATGAGCGAAGAGAAAATGCCGCGTGTAGTGGGCGTGATTCCAGCGCGTCTGGCCAGCACGCGCCTGCCGCGCAAAGTGCTGCTGCCCATTGCGGGCAAACCGATGCTGGAGTGGGTGTATGCGGCGGCCAGCGGCTCCGGCGTTTTCGATGCAGTAATCGTGGCCACCGACTCCGACGAGGTGGCCAGTCTGGCCCGCGGGCGTGGCTGGGATGTGCGCATGACCAGTCCGGAGCTGCCCAGCGGTACGGATCGCGTGCACGCCGTGGCGCATGAGGAGCCAGCCGATATTTACGTCAACATTCAGGGGGATGAGCCGCTGTTGCGCCGCGAACATTTTGTTGCGCTGTTGCGGCCCTTTGCGCGCTCGGCGGTCGTGGCCATCTCCACAGTGATGACGCCGTGCCCGGCGCAGGATGTGGCCAATCCCAATGCAGTGAAGGTGGTTGTGGCGCACGATGGTCGGGCGCTCTATTTCTCTCGAGCGCCGATTCCATGGGACCGCGACCAGAGCGGCCAGGTCGCTTACTGGAAGCATCTGGGGCTGTACGCCTACCGCAAGGCTGCGCTGCATCGCTTTGCCGCGCTGCCCGCCAGCCGGTTGGAGCTGGCCGAGCGACTGGAGCAGTTGCGGTTCTTGGAGAATGGCATCGATCTGCATGTGGAGCCGGTCGAGCACGACACCATTGGCGTGGATACCGAGGCGGACCGGCAGGCGGTGGAAGCGATGCTGGCTCATCGGCGCTAGGGTGGCGACGCGGGCAGGGAACGGCCGCAGGAAAACACTGCAGGCGTACACGAAACCGCGCGCATCCGATACACTGATTCTTACGACCCAATTGGAGAGCGGAATGGATGTGTTTTGCCTGCCTCCGCGGCCAGCGAGCCGTTGGATGCAACGAGTGTTTGTGTGCGGCCTGACAATCATGCTGGCCGCCTTGGCTCACGCCCAGTCGAGCAGCAGCAGCGACAGCCAGATCAACAACCCGAAGACGGGTACGGTGAGCACAGGCAATTACATTCCGCCTGAGCAGCCGCACGGGCCCGATGTTTACTACGATCGCCCTTGGGATGTGTACGCGGGCATGGGCTACACCAATTTTCTGGCTGGACCGGCGCTGATTCAGCGCTCCAACCTGGGTGGCTGGGAGGCTGCGGGCAGCTACTGGCTGAACTGGCATTGGGGCATGTTGGCTGACTCGCGCATGTACATCGGTACCTCCGGTGTTTATCCCAGTGACATTCC
>DAHUZD010000331.1 GCA_027306745.1 Acidobacteriaceae bacterium | reverse complement strand
GCTGGGCCTGCGCGCAGAAATTCTCCAGGCCCAAACGCAGCACAGGATTTAAGTAAGAGAAGATGACCAGACCGGCCTGCGGACGCGCAGCGCGTAGTTCTCCAGCCAGAGCCAGTACATCAGTGAGGCGTGTGCCGTGGGCCAGTGCGCGCTCGCTGGCGCGTTGGATCACCGGGCCGTCGGCCAGTGGATCGCTAAAAGGCACGCCGAGTTCGAGCACATCCGCGCCCGCGTCGATGGCGGCCAAAGCAATTTTCTTGGATGTGGCCAGATCAGGATCGCCGACGGTGAGATAAACCACCAGGCCCGGTTTGTGACGGAATTGTATTGGCATTGGCTTATGCTCCCTGCAATTTTAGTTCGCGCGCCAGGATGCCCATATCCTTGTCGCCGCGTCCAGAGAGATTGACGATCAAAAGATCACTGCGCTGGAGCGTGGGCGCGATGCGCATGACCTCCGCCACAGCGTGCGCGCTTTCGAGCGCAGGCAAAATGCCTTCCATTCGCGCCAGCGTGACGGTGGCGTTTAGAGCTTCGGCATCGTTGGCCGAGACGTACTCCGCGCGGCCAGAGTCATGCAGTGCGGCGTGCTCCGGCCCGATGGAGGCATAGTCCAAACCCGCCGAGACCGAATGCGTCAGCGAAACCTGCCCGGCGTCATCCTGCAACACATAAGAATAGGTTCCTTGCAAGACGCCCGGCGATCCGCCTTGGAAGCGGGCAGCATGTTCACCCAAACCTGTGCCGCGCCCGCCAGCTTCGACGCCGATCAGGCGTACGCCCGCGTCTGGAATAAAGGCGAAGAATGCACCGATCGCATTCGATCCGCCGCCGACACAGGCAACAACGGCAGTGGGCAGGCGGCCTTCCCCTTCGAGAATTTGTGCGCGGGCTTCGTTGCCAATGACGCGGTGAAAGTCGCGCACCATGGTTGGATAGGGATGGGCGCCCAGCACGCTGCCCAGCAGATAATGCGTGGTGCGGACGTTGGTCACCCAATCGCGCATGGCTTCATTGATGGCGTCCTTGAGCGTGGCCGAGCCGGAGCGAACCCCGCGCACCTCCGCGCCCAGCAGGCGCATGCGGTAGACGTTCAACTCCTGACGGCGCATGTCCTCCTCGCCCATGTAGACGACGCACTCCATGCCGAAAAGCGCGCAGACGGTGGCCGTGGCCACGCCGTGCTGGCCCGCGCCGGTCTCGGCGATGATGCGGCGCTTGCCCATGCGGCGCGCCAGCAATCCCTGGCCGTTGCAGTTGTTAATCTTGTGCGCGCCGGTGTGCAGCAGGTCTTCGCGCTTCAAATAAATCTTTGCGCCGCCCAGGTGCTCACTGAGCCGCGCAGCGTGGTAGAGCGGCGTGGGCCGTCCCGCATAGTTGCGCAGCAAATAATCCAGCTCGCTTTGAAAGGCCGGATCGCGTTGTGCCTCGGCGTAGGCGCGCTCCAACTCTTCGAGCGCGGCCATCAGCGTCTCCGGCACATAGCGTCCGCCGTAGGCACCAAAGCGTCCGGCTGCGGTCTGTGCGGGTTGGGGTTCCGTTGCGGTAGCGTTGCTCACTGGGATGCTCCCTTTCTGCCTGGGCTGTGCGCAAACTCTGGCGTTGCCTGTTGCGTGGATTCCATGGCCGCTGCGGCTGCACGTGCTGTGCGGAGAAACTCCACCACACGCGCCGGATCTTTTATGCCCGGCTGCGCTTCCACTCCGCTCGCAACATCCACGCCCCAGGGATGCAGCGTGGTGATGGCTTCAGCGACATTCTCTGGCCGTAAACCTCCGGCGGCAATCAGGTGTAGCGTGTGCCCTTCACGGGCAAAGGTAGCACGGGCTGCGTGCCAATCAAAAGCAACGCCGGTGCCACCCACAAGCGTGGCCGTACGGGAATCGATCAGCACCGCGTCCAACTCTGCCTGTGCGTGCAGCGCGTGCAGATCAGCGGCAAAGCGCTCCACATCCGGTTCGTAGTGCAACACCTGCACGATGCGCATCGGTTGCTGCGCAAAGTGTGC
>DAHUZD010000322.1 GCA_027306745.1 Acidobacteriaceae bacterium | reverse complement strand
CTTGCCGCTGCGCCACCACCAGGACTGATGCACAAACGGCCCATGCGCCGGATCCATCAGCCCGATGATGCCGTGATCCACGTTGCAGGGCAGCTCCGCCGTCAAATGCGCGGAGCGGAACTTCGCCGAAAACTTCGGCAGCTCCGGAACCGGCGCGGCGACATCCTCGGCCCGCACGCGGCCCGCGCCCGGCGCAGGCACATACATCCACAGATAGCCATCGCGCTCCACGCACGGATACGCGCCGGCATAGATGCGCGAAGGGTCCAGCGTGTCTGCCGGCGTCAGCGAAGGAATGTCGCGGCACTGTCCGGTGACAGGATCGAAGCGCCAGCCGTGATATTTGCAGGTGACCGAAGCCCCATCAAAGCCGCCGCACGAGAGCGGAATGCCGCGGTGCGGGCAACTGTCGCGCAACGCGAAGAGGTCGCCCTCGGTCGTGCGCCCCAGCAACAAGGGAATGCCGAGCAGCAGCGTGGTTGCCGTCTGCCTGCCGCGCAGGCGCTCGCTGCGCAGGGCCGGATACCAGTCGTCGTAGAGCAGCGTGGCCGGTGGCGTGGCTGGCTCCTGCGTCGGCGCTGCGGGGAGGGCAGGCGACTCTGCCGACACACTCTGCGCCTGTGCGCTATGGGCGGGCGGGTTGGCCTCGGCGCGATGTTCCACGCTGAACTGCTGAGCGGCCCTGCGCGATGGAAAGCTGCGCCGGATGCGCTTGCCCGCGACGGTGTAGTCGACTTCGTAACTGTTGCCCCGCTTGCGGATTCTCATGCAGATCCTTCCGGCCTCACCCCGCCTGCACCAGTTTGCCATTGGCC
Source organism: Acidobacteriaceae bacterium (assembly GCA_027306745.1). Taxonomy (GTDB): domain Bacteria; phylum Acidobacteriota; class Terriglobia; order Terriglobales; family Acidobacteriaceae; genus JAJZCX01. Next base: position 1,376 of record DAHUZD010000322.1, on the reverse strand, counting down.
AGCCGGTAGCGCTCGCCGCGCCACATGATGCGATCATCGGCAAAGCTCCAAACCCAGATGAGCAGCGCCATCAAATCACGCAGCGGCAGCAGCCATAAATGGCGCAGCACACCGCGGTCACCCAGCAAGCCCACCCCGACGGAGAGCGCCATGGCCACGCGCACCAGCAGCATAAAACTGAGCAGGGCCAGGCTGTCGATGGAGCCAGCGTGCGTCAGCACGTTCAGCAGCGACCAGGCCAGACCATACGTGAGGCCCATGCCTAGATACCCAGCCTTGCGCGCGTCACGCAGATTGCGGGCCCAGCGAAGCTGATGCTCCCAGAACTGACCGAAGCGATAGGCGGGCACGCTGGTCTCTACTACTTCGCGGCTCAGCACCACGCGAAAGCCGGCCTTGGCGATGCGCGCGCCGAGTTCGTAGTCGTCGCCCAGATATTCCGTCAGCGGCTCCAGCCCGCCAATCGCATGGAGCGCTTCGCGTGTCACAGCCAGTGTGGAACCCAGGCCGAAGTGCAGACCATTTTCCATCCAGCGCGCGACCAGCACTCCAGGCATAAAGTCCGTGCTGATGCCGAGAGCCTCCAAGCGCGAGCCGAGCGTTGCGTGCGAACGCCCGCGATAGAGAGCCGTCACCATGCCCACAGGCCGGTGGCCGTCGCGTGGGGCGGAAAATCGCTGCATCACATTCCGCAGGTAACGTGGCGTGACGCGAATATCGCTGTCGTTGATCAGCAGATGATCAAAGCGCGCCTCTGGCAACATCTGCACCAGCGTGCTCACTTTGCCGTTGGGGCCAAGCGTGCGCGGGCAAACCACCAGGCGGATGGACACGTCGGGGAACTCCGCACGCAATCGCTCCACCAGCGGAGCCGCTTCGTCCTCCAAGCTGCGCACGCCAAAGAGAATCTCATACTCGCCGACATACTCCTGCCTGCAATGGCTGGCGAAGTCCTTATACATGCCGGGATCGATGCCTTTGAGCGGCTTCAAAATGCTGACCGCTGGATAGGAGGAGGACTGAGGAACGCGTCGTCTGCGGCCATACGCGCGCGCAGAAAGTAGCGCCAGCAGCCCGTAGGCCAGACCGGCAAGCGTGAGAATCGTTGTGGCCTCAGCCACCCAATGTGCAAGGAGCATCCGCACACATCATAAACCGGATGCGCACAAAGGCAATAAATTCCTGCGTAGATTTTTGCGCGAGCCTGCGCGCTACTCGTACCGCAGCGCTTCGATGGGGTCGAGGTTGGCGGCCTTCCACGCCGGATAGATGCCAAAGACCAGGCCAATCAGGCAGGAGATGACAAAGGCGGCCAGCACCCAGGCACGGCCGAGGCCGTACTGGGCCGCGTCCCGCAGGATCAGCGCGGCGGCCAC
>DAHUZD010000299.1 GCA_027306745.1 Acidobacteriaceae bacterium | reverse complement strand
TCTGGGCGGATTGAAGATCACCCGCGAACACCTGGCCTGCTGAAATGGCCCGCGCCGGGGCGCGGCATTTTTCCATGCCCAAGGCCGTCGCCAACTGATACAGTGTTGAGGATGGAAATCGCCGGGGGCAAAACTATCTGTATGAGCATTTGGAGAACCATGTCACAGCGCAACCACAAACATAGTCAGAGTGGCTACACCCTCATGGAACTGCTGATCGTTATGTCCGTCATTTTGATTCTGATGGCCATTGCCATTCCGAATTATATGAACATGCGCAGCCAGGCCAATGAGACCTCGGCCCTGCAGTCGTTGCGCGCCATCAACAGCGCGGAGATTCAGTACGAGACGGATTACCCTGCCAACGGATTTGCATGCAACCTAAGCCAGTTGGGCGGCGACCCGAAGACCGGCGCGCCCAGTCCGCAGGCTGCGCAGTTGCTCTCCAATGACCTGGCCAGTGGCCAGAAAAGCGGCTACACATTCACAATTGGCAACTGCACCAAGGTTACGGTGAACAATCAGGACGTCTATACATCCTTTGAAGTGACGGCCGTGCCGCAATCCGTGGGCAAAACCGGGCACCGGGGCTTCTGCATGGATCAGACCGGTGAGATGAAATCCGATCCTGCAGGCGGAACCAATTGCACACAGCCCATCCAATAACTGGAATCACCGGAAGGAACCGCGCGCCGCGCCTGCGCACTGTCGTTATGGGCGCGGCCGTCTCCGCTTGGCTGCTGGCCGCTCCCTTTGCGGCGGCTGCGCATCAGGACAAGCCCGATGCCGCGCCGTTGAACCCCAATGAAGATCCTTTTACGCTGGTGCAGCCCACGGCAGAGGCCATGGCCACACGCGTCGACAAACACTACAACAGCGTGCACGCCCTGGAATTGAGCTTTGTTGAGCGCTATACAGGCGCGGGCATGGAGCGAAATGAGCAGGGAAGGCTGCTGCTGAAAAAGCCCGGCCTGATGCGCTGGGAGTACAGCCGTCCGCATGGCAAGCTCTTTCTGATCGACAAGCACTTTGCCTACAGCTACACGCCCGGCGATGCGCAGGCCCAGCGGATTCCCGTCGACAAGCTCAACGATCTCCGCTCGCCGCTGCGCTTTCTGCTGGGCAAAACCAACCTGGCCAAGGAACTGGACAAGCTCACCGTCACCTATGATGGCGGCATGGCCATTTTGCGCGGCGTTCCCGTCGGCATGGAAAAGTCCATGTCTCAATTGGAGCTGACCGTGCTGCCCACCGGCGCCATTCTCTCCATGCGCATGCAAGAGACCGGCGGAGCCGAGACGCGCTTCCAGTTCTACAACGAAAATGACAAAGTGGACATCAACAAGGATGTCTTCGTCTTCACGCCTCCGGCGAACGTCAAAGTCGTCGATGGCCTGCCGCCAATGTAGGCAGATGCACTGCGGGGATTTGGAATTGCCATGGCGGAGTTTGTAGTCAAGCTGGCGGATGAACGCGGGCATGTGCAGGAGCAGGTGCACATCGCCAGCACCGCAGAAGAGTTGCGCGCGCGCTTTGCGCAATCTGGCTATTTGGTCTATTCCGTGCGCCCACGAGGCCTGGCCGGTGGCAATCGCAAAAGCATCAAGCTGGAACCCTTCCTCATCTTCA
>DAHUZD010000289.1 GCA_027306745.1 Acidobacteriaceae bacterium | reverse complement strand
CGACTTTTTGCCGCAGAGTCACTAGCTGCCCAGTATCCACGCCAACTCTCTGGCGGCGAGCAGCAATGCATTGCCCTGGCCCGCACTTTGGCTGCAAAGCCGCGCGCACTCCTTCTAGATGAGCCGTTTTCCGCAATGGATCGCTCCCGCCGCCAGCAATCGCTTGATGCGTTGCGCACCTGGGTGCTCGAACGCGGCACGCCGGTGCTGATGGTCACGCATGATCTGGCCGAGGCCTTCGAAGCCAGCGATCAGGTGCTCACACTCGAACAGGGCCGCATTACCGCGCAAGGCAGCGCGGGCGTGGTGCTGCGCGACGCGCGGGCGCAGCTACTGCAACGCTTGGGTGTCTGAACCATCATCGCGCTGTCCAAATCTTCACTCGATCCAAATTTAGGAGTCATTCTGAGCGAAGGCGGCGCAGCAGCCATAGTCGAGGAATCTGCGGTTATGCCGAAGGCTCCGCGCCCACATACACTGGCTCCTGCTCCAGCGTGATGCCAAACTGTTCCGCAACGCGAGTGCGAATCGCATCGCGCAACGCCAGCATCGCCGCCGCTGTGGCTCCGCCGCGATTGACCAGCGCCAGCGTGTGCTTGCTGGAAATTCCCGCCGCGCCCATCGCTGCACCTTTGGCAAAGCCTGCCTGCTCGATCAGCCACGCTGCGGGAATCTTCACGCAGCCCGCACCGGCGGCAAAGTGTGGCATCTCCGCATATTTCTGGCGCAGCCGTTCCGCATGTGCCACGTCGATCACGGGATTCTTAAAGAACGATCCGGCGCTTTTGCAATCCGGGTTGCCCGGCGTCAGCAACATGCCCTTGCGTTGGCGAACTGTTCGCACCGCCGCACGCACCTCGGCCAGCGTGGGCGTCCCTTTGCGCCCGGCAAAGTATTGCGCCACATCCTTGTAGGCCAGCAACGGCTCACCATCGCGCCGCAGACGATAGATCACACTCGTCACGATGTAGCGCTCGCGCTCCGCCGTGTTGAAGCGGCTGCTGCGATAGGCAAACTGGCACTCGGCATTGTGGAACTCCACCCAGCGCAGGTTGGTGCGGTCGAGCGCGCGCACCTGCTCGATGGCCCCGCTGACCTCTTGCCCGTATGCGCCCACATTTTGCACCGGCGTGCCGCCAGCCGTGCCAGGAATGCCGGAGAGGCACTCCAAGCCCGCGCAGTTCTGCTCCACCGTTGCGGCGACGAAGGCATCCCACTCCTCGCCCGCCGCGGCAGTAAAGAGCACATCCTCTCCATCCGTCTGTTGCTGCACGCCCCGCAATGCGATGTGTACCACGCAGCCCGGAAAGCCAGAGTCGGACACCAGCAAATTGCTGCCGCCGCCCAGTACAAACAGCGGCAGGCTGCGCGCCTGCGCAAACTCCACGGCTGCGGCCACGTCTGCCTCACTGCGCGCCTGCGCAAACCACCGCGCCGGGCCGCCAATGCCCAGCGTCGTGTACGGTGCCAAAGATATGTTCTGCTCCATCTCCACCGCTTCAGCGTACATCACGGGATGGTATATCTTTCTCAGTAGAATCCCTATGCCCTATACATTCGCTCCGCCAACGGAAACCAAACGCGAAAAAAACCCGGCACAAGAACTTTTGGATTGGATTTCGTCCGACCTGGCTCGTCCTTTAGGTGAAACCTATTTGTCTTGCGATGGTGTCGGGGTTGAAAACCTGATGCCAGCCGTGCCGAAGTACAAAGTCGCCCAAAGCGGATCAGGCTACAAAATCGGGGAAATTCTTCCCGTCACACATAACTTCACCAGCAAAATTGTCATTCCACCTGCGCCGGAGAACAACGAATACTGGCGCTCTTCCATCACAAGCTGGACGTTTCTGAACAATCTTGCGGCCAAGCTGCCCAAAAAGGGCATCTTCCGGCAGGAGACCTCCTATCTGACGGGAACCGTGCGTCTGATTCCCAAGCCATCTGTACAGGAGTTTTACCAGCACATTCTCTGCCACGAACGACAGCATGTGGCCGACAACCTGTGGGCGGTTCAGTCTGTATTCGGCCCGTGGCATCTGTGGCTGGAAAAAGTCTACAAAGCACATGGGGAATTCACATTCAAAAACAAAGAAACCATCGAATGGTTTCTCGGTGGCGGCGTGTATCCCGTCATGTACGGAAAATATCTTTTTGACCTTTGCAATGAGATAGGAATCGACTTCCACAAAAACACGGACGAGGGAGCTGCCCCCATTTACGCGGTGGCCAACGTTAGCGACGGCATGGGATTCCATGATGGCGACCGTGTACTCAACATTGAAATCTCTGCAAAGAAACTCATCAAGAACATGACCTGGAATGGTGATCCGCATAAAAAGTTCAATCTGAAAAGCATGCAGCAGTATTCCGACACCACAGCAACGCAAGTGCTCGATGGCCCACCCACGAACATGATTCCTTTGTCGGCGATGAAAACGCCGGAACTAAGTCAGTCGGATATTGATAAAAAAGAAAAGCCGGATGACGAAGATTCTGGAGCAGCGATCGGCTTCTTCGATTGATAAAGATTGGCTGCCCACTTTCCATTGGCAAAGTATCCGGCGCTCAC
>DAHUZD010000286.1 GCA_027306745.1 Acidobacteriaceae bacterium | reverse complement strand
ATCGGCAACCGGGCATTTTGGATTGTTGCAAATGCCACGCGGAAATTTTCTCGATCCCGATGCCGTCGCTATGGCCGCGTTCGTGTTGCTGGCGGGTTCGCTGTACTACTTTGCGCGCAAGCCGCTCCGATAGCCGTGCGGGCTGTTGCCTGGCCAGCCGCGATCAAGTCAGGTAGGCCAACCCCGTGATAGGCATTGCCGATCAAGTGCAGGCCAGGCAGCCGTGCCACACGCTCCTGCAACTGCTCCATGCGCTGCAAATGGCCCACGGCGTAGAGCGGCAGCGATTGCGGCCAGCGGCGGACGATGGCAAACTCCGGCTCCGGCAGCTTGCCGAGAAGGGTTCCGAGCGACTGCAGGGCTAGCGTGGACAGGGTTGTGTCAGACTCGCCCAGCAACGCGGGGGCATGCGGCCCGCCGAAAAATGCGCGCAGCAGAATTGCCCCTGGCGGCGCGCGATGCGGAAATTTCTGATCAACAAAGGTGCAGGCTAGCAGTGCGCGTTGTGCCAGAGCCGCCTGCGAATCCGGGTGCCCTGTTGCGGATTGCCGTTGCGGAACCAAAAAACCAAAGCCACGCGGAATGCGCATAGATGCAGCGCTTGCAGCCGAAAATGCCAGAGCCACCACGATGGCTGAGGAGGCTTGTTGCGGCAGCAGCGTGGGTATCTCTGCATCGAACGGCGCCAGCAGTGATGCTGCGACGTGCGCAGGCACAGCCAGGATCACAGCGTCAAAAATCTCGGCATCATGTGTCTCGGTTTGCACGCGCCATTGTTGGCCCTCACGTTCGATCGCCTGCACGCGGCAGTTGCGGCGCAGTGACGCTGCGGGAATTCTCTGTTCCATGCGCTCGATCAGCGTGCCCAGCCCATCGCGTAGCGAGGTGAAGATGGATGCAGACGCTGGAGCGCTGTTGTTTGCCGCTGTGCGCAGCCGTGCTTGCAGACCCAGAATCAGACTGCCGTGTTCGCGTTCAAGATGGATGAAAATGGGCAGCACTGCGCGTGCACTCAGGTGGCGAATATCGCCACCAAAGACGCCCGCCAGCAACGGCGCGGCGAAAGCATCCGCGGCCTCCGCGCCAAAGTGGCGGCGGACGAAATCGCGTACAGATTCATCGTGGGTGTTGCCGGCATTCTCCAGCGCGCTGGCTTGGAGCGCAGCCGCCATCTTTGGCTCGCGCAGATAGGCCAGCTTGGCTTGCCAACTGAGCAGCGGCGAAGCGAGCAGCGCGGCCCAGTTCGATGGCACCATCATGCGCATGCCGTCGGGCAGCGGCGTCAGCGTGCGGCCTTCGGCCAGATAGGTTTTGCGCCACAGGTCGTTCGAGCCGATGAGTGCATCGGCAAGGCCCAACTCCACGGCCAGCGTGCGCGCCGCAGGCTTTTCGCTGACCCAAGAATCCGGCCCGCATTCGATCACAAAGCCTGCGCGCCGTTCCGTGGCCACAATGCCGCCGAGGCGCGGCGCGGCCTCAAAGAGCTTGAATGCGCAGGGTGCGGAGTCGGTGTGTGTGCGCGCCAGTTCAGACGCGGCGGAGAGTCCGGCGATGCCGCCGCCGACAATGGCAACGCGCTTCATGCTTGTGTGGAAGTGAGCGCAGCCGGTGTTGCGGCAAGCTGCCGCAGGCCGGTGCGGGCCAGATCAGCGAGCGCTTCAATGAGAAGCGGTGCGGCGTTGAGCGACTCTGGCCGCCACAAGTGCATCCCGATGCGCTGGGCCTGTTGCTGAAAGGCAATGTCGATGTCGTAGAGGATCTCGACGTGATCGCAGAGAAATCCGATAGGCTGCAACACCACGCCTGCGTGGCCTGCATCGCGCAGCGCTTGTAAAGTTTCTTCGACCGTCGGCCCGATCCACGGACCCCCGGATGCGCCCTGGCTTTGAAAAGCAAAGCACCAGTCATGCGTGGTCAATCCATCGCTGGCCATGCGTTCGGCCACCAACGCGGCCGTGCGCTTGCTCTCGGTTGCATAAGGATCCGGCCCTTGCGGCGCGCTGGCGGGCATGGCATAGGATCGCTCCGGCTGCGTGGGTCGGACGGGGCCGGTACGCTGCACATCGGCAGGCTTTTCTGCTGCGCCGGAGTGCGCCGTTGGCGCGGAGGGTTCCGCCACCGGTGTCTGTACCGTGCGACAAGGAACGCTGTGCGCGGTGAAGAGTACGGGAATCTTTGCGCCGGTTTCGGCGCAGGCTGCCGACCAGACGGGCCGCAGCCGCTCGGCAAAAGCGTCGATGAGTTGTGGATGCTCGGCCCAGGCGTCGATGAAGTGCAAGCGCAAATCCGCGCCTGCTTCGGCATAGGCCGCGCGGCGATACAGCCCCACGCTGGTGCGGGAGTTTTGCGGCGCCAGACAAATCGCCACGGCTTCTGTGATGCCATCAGCGCGCATCGCGCGCACTGCATCGGCGATGTAGGGCTTCCAAGTGCGCATGCCCACGTAGACGGGTAGACCGAGCGCGTCGCGCAGCAACTCGGCTTGCCGCAGCGTCCACTCTGTCAGCGGGCTTTTGCCGATGAGAGCATAGCGATGTTGAATCTCTTCAATGACGGCCTGCGGCAATGCACGGCCGCTGACGACATTTTTCAGATATTCGGGAATCTCTTCCACTGTGTCTGGCGTGCCGTGGGCCAGCAGCAGCACGGCCTGCTTGGCTGCCGCGCTCATCGCGCGCCGCCTTGGCTGGATCGCTGCGCGGCCATCTCCGCACTGATCTCACGCACCCAACGCACCACGCGCTGCACATTCTCCACCGGCGTGCCGGGCACAATTCCGTGCCCAACATTAAAGATGTGTCCCGCGCGTCCGTTGGCCTGATGCAGCACTTCGGCAACGCGCGTCCGCAAAATTTTCTCTGGCGCGAAGAGCGCAATGGGGTCCAAGTTCCCTTGCACGGCGCAGCCCGCACCCAGAGCCTTCCAGCCCGCGTCGAGCGGCGTACGCCAGTCGAGTCCAATGGCATCGGCACCTGTTTCGCGCATCGCGGGCAGCAGCATGGCCGTGTCCACGCCGAAATAAATCACCGGCACACCGAGCGACTGCACGCGCCGCACCAGCGTCGTCGTCATGGGCAGAACAAACTCGCAGTAGTCGGTGACCGAAAGTGCGCCCGCCCAACTGTCAAAGATTTGGATCGTGTCCGCACCGGCCTCGATTTGCTGCCGGGCAAAGTCCACCAGCACGGCGACCAGCTTTTCCAGCAGCGCATTCCACGCTGCTGTGTCGGAGTACATCAGGCGTTTGGTCTCAATATAGTTGCGTGAGCCGCCGCCTTCGATCATGTAACTGGCCAGCGTAAAAGGCGCGCCGCAAAAGCCGATCATGCCCTTGCTGTCGCCAAAGTGGGCCACCACACGCTCAATGGCATCGGCTACGTAGCGCAGGTCTTCGGTTCGATCCGTGCGCAGCGCGTCAATATCCGCCGCAGTGCGCAAAGGCCGATGCACCACCGGGCCTTCGCCCGCTTGAAAGGTGAAGTCCAGGCCCATGGGTTCGAGCGGCAGCAGCAGATCGGCAAAGATGATGGCCGCGTCCACATCGAGTTTTTCCGCAGCAGTGATAGTGACCTCGGCGGCCAGTGCAGGCTGCTTGCAAATCTCAAGCAGTGAGTGCTCGCGGCGCACGGCCTGATACTCCGGCATGTAGCGCCCGGCCTGGCGCAGAAACAAAACGGGTGTGCAATCGACCGGCTGGCGCAGCAGCGCGCGCACAAAGCGGCTGCCGCCGGTCAACGGGCCGGTGGAGGCCAGGGAGGCTTTCTTTTCAGTGCGGGCGGAAAGTGTCGAGGAATTCACAGTAGCCATTGTGTTCCTCCTTAGTATAGGCAAGCACGGGCCACACTTCCTTCAGCCGTTCCATAGCGGAGGCATTCATCGGGTGAATTCAAAAGATTACTTGCTGTGGTCGCCGTCAATGAAGACATCCACCTGCTGGCCGGCGTAGACCGGAAACGGCGGCGGATCGAAGCTGTAGATCACTTCCAGCACGCGCACATCGACGCGTTCGCTGTTGCTGCCGGTCAGGCTTTGCTTGGGAATCATGTAGGGATCGATGCGCACAAATCTCAGCGGAAATGAACGCTCCGCATCACCCTTCAAATGTGCCACTGCAGAAGCTCCAGGGCGGACGTGGGAGGCGTTGATCTCGTCCACATCCGCGCGAACCTGCAAGGTGTTGGTGGCACCGAAGAGAATCGCCGCCGTTGCTGGTGAGGATGAAATGTACTCGCCGGGATAATTGTTGATCTGCAATACGGTGCCATCGCGCGGCGCGCGCACGGTCAACTGGGCCAGCAAGACCGCCTGCTGGTCGCGTGCGGCCTGGTTGGCCTTCAGGTCCGCCTGCTGCTGGTTCAGCGTGGCCTGCGCATTTTGCAACTGCGCACGGGCCTGCGCCAGCAATGCTTGTTGCTGCTGCCAGAGCGCGTGGTCAGCGTCGCGCGTCTTCATTGCGGTCACGTATTCTTCGTCGGCAAGAATGCCCGCAGCGTGCAGCGCCGTATCGCGGTCGGCGATCTGCGCCACATTCTCATATGTTGCTTGGGCGGAGTTGGCTGCGGCCTGCGCACTGCGCACGGCGGCCTCGCTGGTGGTCACGGCGCTGGCAGCGGCTGCGACGGCAGCGGAGCTTTTGGCCACGTTGGCTTCTGCGTTCTTCAGCGCGGCCTGCTGATCGCGCGGATCGATCTGGAAGAGCGGATCCCCTGCCTGCACGGGCTGCCCTTGATGCACAAAGAGATGCGTCATCACGCCCGGCACGGTGGCTGCGATATTCTGGTTTTCACCCGCAGCCTCGATGATGCCCGAAGCGGCGATGGTGTTCGCGTAGGGCGATTGCGGTGGCGGGGTCATCGGCTGGCTGTGCGGCAGGCGACGTGCGTTGACGAGCAACAACAGGATCAGCGAACAGGCGCCAATTACCGGCAGAATGATGCTGAGTCTCTTGATCATGCGGAACCTTCCTGGATTTGCGTTGGGGCCTGCGTGGCTGCCTGCTGCAATGCCTGCAACTCCACGGCATCCTGCGATGCGCCGGTGGCCTGCTGCGTGTGCACGCCCAGAATGCGGCCATCGCGCATATCGGCGATGCGGTCGCCAAAGCCAAAGATGCGGCTGTCGTGCGTCACGATCACAATGGCGCGCTCCGGCGACAACACCTGTTCGCGGAAGACTTGCAGAATCCTCTGGCCGGTGTGGCCGTCGAGCGCCGCCGTCGGCTCGTCGCAGACGATGAGGCGCGGGCGCGTCACCATGGCGCGCGCAATGGCCACGCGCTGTTGCTGGCCGCCGGAGAGCTTCGTGGGCAAGAACTCCGTACGATCGGCGAGTCCGACCTGTGCCA
>DAHUZD010000278.1 GCA_027306745.1 Acidobacteriaceae bacterium | reverse complement strand
CCGCCGTGCGGTTTCAGCTCCTGGGAACCGCCGGGCTGTGGTACACGTATCTAGAAGCGTGGGCACGCTTGCGCTACCGGCTCTGCTGCATCCCCCGGCTCAAACGGAGCGGGCGAGGACGACGCGCCGCAAATCCGCGGCGTCCGCACAGCCCTCTGCACGCGCAACGGCACGGCTGGAGCCTGGAGAGCAGCGTTTGCAACGAAGCACGGAGCCAAGCCCGGAGGCTATCGCCAAGGAAGCAGCCGCACTGGTGCAGCGCTGCCTGCTGGGAGATGCGCACGCCTGGCAGGCGCTGGTGCAGGCCCAGCACCGCAGAATCTACGGCCTCTGCTACCGCTTTACCGGCTGCAGCGCCGATGCGGAAGACCTGACGCAAGAAGTCTTCTTGAAGGTCTACCGCAACTTGGGTCAGTTTGATCTGGAGCGGGGCAGCTTCCAAACTTGGCTGACCACGCTGACACGGAATTTGCTGGTCGATCACTTCCGCCGCAACCGCATGGAGCGAGCCACGGACTCCTTGGACGCGGGCTGGTGCGAGCCAGAAGAGATGTCCACTGCATCCGAGAGGCTGCAGGATGCACGCCCCGGGCCGCAGGAGCACTCCATGCGCCGCCAGTTGCAGCAGCAGGTGCAGCAGGCGCTGACACAGGTTTCCCCGGAGCTGCGCGAAGCCGTAATTTTGCGCGACTTGCAGGACATGGATTACAAAGAAATTGCTGCGGTGCTGCATATTCCCGAAGGCACCGTGAAGAGCCGCATCAGCCGGGGCCGGGTGGAACTGGCACGGCTGCTGGAACGTACCAAGGAACAGGTGATGTAAGGTGAGTGGACACGGCCAATTCGAACAGAAACCGGGCGCAGACGCCGTGGATTGCACCGCATTGGAGCAACGGCTGGCCGAGTGGGCGGAAGAGTCCCTTCCCGCCGCAGCGGCTGCTGAGATGCAGACGCACGCCGCGCAGTGTGAAGGCTGCTCGCTGCTCCTCGTGCAGACACGCCAGGGCCACAACTGGCTGGGGCTGCTGCGGCAGCAGGCCGTTGAGCCGCCTGCCGGACTGGTGGAGGCCATCGTTACCCGCACCAGCGGAGCGATTGCTCCTTTAGCGGCCACGCCACAGCTTGCCTCGGATGCGGTCGTCACACCCTATCCGCACCGCTTCGGCTCCATCGCTCCGCTGGCCGCGCTGCGCCGTACGATCTTTGACCCACGCATTGCCCTGACGGCGGCCATGGCCTTCTTCTCCATCTCACTCACGCTGAATCTGCTGGGTGTGCGGCTGGGGGCCATCCGCGCCTCAGACCTGACGCCGGATGGACTGCATCGCCTGCTGACACGCCAATACGTGCAGGCCAGCGCCAACGTGGTGCGCTACTACGAAAATCTCCGCTTCGTTTATGAGGTCGAATCCAGCGTGCGCGAGTTGCGCCGCGCCTCAGAAAATGTGGACTCCTCCAGCCAGCCGGATCACAAATCGAACCCTGGCCCCGGCTCCTCCAATAACAGGCAGACGCCTGCACAGCCGCCTCCGACCAAACCGCTGGCGCGCGCAGGCAAGCATAAACCGGCTCCTGACGCGCGACGCGATCATAGCTTGCAGATTCCACTGGGGCCGCTGATGGATGCGGCCCTGCCGACGTCTTCAGCGCCAGTCTGCGCACCGGTGCAAGCGCTGTTGCAGAGTGCATGTGATGGAATGGAGAGGAGCATCCTGTGAATTGCGCCTTTCATCCCGACCAGCCCGTTGCGGCCTATTGCCAGTTTTGCGGCAAACCGCTCTGTTCCACCTGTGCGCACTCAATTCAAAACATCGTTGGCTGCGAATCGTGCATGGCCGCGCGCCTCAGCGCCAGCCCGGCCAGTTGGTACTCGGTGCACATCGGCAAAGAGAAACATGGCAAGAGCTTCCACTACACCGCCAATCTTCCCTTTCCTCCTGCGCAGCCCTTCGTGCCCGTTCCCCCTGGAGCGCCCAACCCCGGCCTAGCCTTTATTCTGGGCTGGATTCCCGGCGTGGGAGCCATGTACAACGGACAGTTCGCCAAGGGCCTGCTGCATGTGCTGGTCTTTGTGATGCTCATCGACCTGACCCATTGGAATGGCCTGCTCGGCATTTGTGTGGCCGCCTGGGTCTTCTATCAGGTCTTTGACGCGTATCAAACCGCTTTGGCCCGCCGCGATGGCCTGCCTTTGCCCAATCCACTCGGCCTGAACGACATCGGCGCTTGGATCACGGGCCACCGCTCCAGTTCTCGCGCACCCGTGCCACCGATCCAACCCGGTTTCGCGCCGAACCCTGTGGCGGAGACGTATTCGCCCCCACCCAACGCCGCGCCGCCACTGGCCACAGGCCAGCAACCGCCCGCCGCGGGCTTTGCGCCCTTTGCGCAGGGCATGCCTGCTGTTCCACCCGACCAATATGATCTGCCGGAGATTCACCGTGGCCTGCCCACAGGCGCTGTCATTCTGGTTGCGCTGGGAGTTTTGTTCCTACTGAACAACTTCGGCATTCTGCACGGCAAGTGGATGGATCACTCCTGGCCGCTGTTGCTCATCGGCCTGGGCATTTGGATTCTGATCCGGCGCAGCCAAGAACCACCAGAGCCCGGCAATCCTCCCACGGGGTGTGCACTATGAATAGCTGGTACCAGATTCGCCGCCTGCGCGGCCCGGCCATTTTGATTTTGATAGGCGTGCTGGCCCTGCTCGACCAGTGGCACATACTCAGTTTTGGCAAAAGCTGGCCGCTCAGGCTCATCTTTGCCGGGTTGATGACCTTTGCAGAACGGGCCGCCTGGGCCGCAGACCACGCCGCACAGGCGCAGCCGCCCTACGCGCAACCGCTCGACCCGCAATCGACCGCGTGGACGCAGGCTCCGCCGCAACCACCGGACACTCCCCTCGACCCAGAATCGCGGAGGTAGCATGGCTGCGCCGCCGCCCAATCCGCCCCCGAATCCACCGCCGGGCCAGCCCCAGCCGCCGTATGCGGAGTACGCCGCCTACGCCGACCCCCGCAGCTACGCACGCTACTCCCGTGACTATGCCCGCTGGCTGCGCGCGCAACAGCGTGCCCAGCGCCGCACAAACTGCCATCGCTCCTTGCTCGGCCCGCTGCTGTTAATCGCCATCGGTGCCATCGCGCTGCTGTCGAATCTGCACATGCTGGATATGTCCAGCTTTTGGAATTTTTATCACCAATACTGGCCACTGCTGCTGATCAGCCTGGGCCTACTGCTGGCTGTGGAAGCGCTCTTTGTCCGCTCGCACCAGCAATCTCTGCGTATTGGCTGTGGCACGGTGCTGCTGATTCTTATTCTGGCGGGTCTGGGCCTGTCCACGGTGATGTCTCACACGCAAAGCTGGGCCTCGATCCGCTCGCAACTCCGCGCGCTGAACGATGCGCACATGTGGCAATTTTTCGGCCAGCGCCATGAGGCCAGACAAACACTGACACTGCCCATCCCCGCGCGGGGAACGCTCATCGTCAACAACAAAGCCGGCAACATCACCGTCCGCACCAGTCCGGATGCGCAGTTGCACGTCACGTTGGACAAGAGCGTCTACTCGGACTCCGATGCCGACGCGCAGCGCAAGCTGGACGCACTGCAACCCCTGACGGAAACCGCGGGCACTACCACCACACTGCGCATCCCATCCAACTTCAGCAATAGCGTGGCTCTGACTCTGAATGTGCCCGCAGGCGTGGCCTTGCAGGCGCAGGTGGAAGAAGGCGGCATTGACATCGCCGGGCGTGCAGCCGCAGTTACA
>DAHUZD010000265.1 GCA_027306745.1 Acidobacteriaceae bacterium | reverse complement strand
CGCGCACGCCAAGGCTGAACAAGTGCGTCCAGAGTATGTCGTCGCCGTCACGGGCAAGGTGCGCCTGCGGGATGCTGCTGTCGTTAACCCCAACATGCCTACGGGGCAGATTGAGATTGAAACCACAGAGATGCTGGTTTTGAACGATGCCAAGACGCCGCCGTTTTCTCCAGCTGAAGAGGCCATCGGCAACGAAGAGTTACGGCTGAAGTATCGCTACATTGACCTGCGCAGGCCGGAGATGCAGCGCAACTTTGAACTGCGCCACAAGATTGCTCTCGCTGTGCGTCAACACCTGGCTGCCGAGGGATTCTACGAAATCGAAACGCCGTTCATGACGCGCTCCACACCGGAAGGCGCACGCGACTATCTGGTTCCCAGCCGCATGTATGCGGGCAATTTCTATGCATTGCCGCAGTCGCCGCCGCTCTTCAAGCAGATTTTGATGGTTTCAGGTTTTGACCGGTACTTCCAAATCGTTCGCTGCTTCCGCGATGAAGATTTGCGTGCTGATCGTCAGCCGGAGTTTACGCAGATTGACTTGGAGATGACCTTCCCTCAGCAGGAAACCGTCTTCCGTGTTGTTGAAGGCTTCCTGTCTGCGGCCTTTGCTGCTGCGGGCATCACGCTGCCGACTCCTTTTCCGCAGATTACCTACGATGAGGCTATCCGCCGTTTCGGCAGCGACAAGCCCGATCTGCGACTGCCCGCATTTATTGATGTGCACGCTGCCTTCACCGATGCCGATCTGGCCGCACTGGCCATCGATCCGGCTCTGCCGGTTGTTGCCTTCCGTGTTCCCAATGTTGGCGAGCTTTCACGCAAGGAGCGTGAGGATAATCGTCCGCTCTTTGATCTGCGCAAGGGAGCAAAGTTTATTGATGATCTCAAACGCTTGGAAAAGGGTTTTCCCGATGCCGCCGCCAAGGTGCGCACGCTGACCGAGGCGGGCGCTGAAGATCTGCTCATCATCGTAGCGGGCGATGCGGCCATGCACATCCATGCCAGTGATACGAAAATTGCAGGCCGCCTCTCTGAACGCGAAATCGCCATCTACTCGGCTGCGGGAGGCTTCCGTGTCGAGCTGGCGAAGAAATATGCCGCCAAGCACGGAGCCTTCGCGCGCACGGAGCAAGCCGTGCAACAGCCCGGTTCTGTGCCCGGCAGTGAAGCGTTTTTCCCCATCTGGGTCACGGACTTCCCCATGTTTGAATACGATGCGGAGAGCAAGAGCTGGATGCCATCACATCATCCATTCACCGCGCCGCATGAGGAGGACATGGACCGTCTCGTCTCGGATCCAGCTAGCGTGCGTGCGCGCTATTACGACTTGGCGATGAATGGTCTGGAGCTTGGCTCAGGGTCGATCCGTATCCATCGCAAGGATGTGCAGGCGAAGATTTTTCAATCCCTGGGCATGGATGAGGAAGAGGCCAAGGCGCGCTTCGGCTTTTTCTTGGAGGCGCTGGAGTATGGCACGCCCCCGCATGGTGGCATTGCGCTTGGACTCGATCGCATCGTGATGATTCTGGCCGGCGCTCCCAGCCTGCGGGAAGTGATCGCATTCCCCAAAACGGCCAAGGCCGTTGATCTTATGGTGGATGCTCCCTCGCCGGTCACCGACGCACAAATGAAGGAGCTACATATTCAGGTGCGCAAGTCCTAGCGGGCTTGCGCATCAAAACGCGCTGATGCCGGTGATGCTTTGTCCCAGAATCAGTGTGTGGATGTCGTGCGTGCCCTCGTAGGTTTTCACGGACTCCAGATTCATCAGGTGGCGCATCACTGGGTAATCGCTGGTGATGCCGTTGGCTCCCAGCAGATCACGGGCGATGCGTGCGCACTCCAGAGCCATCCACACGTTGTTGCGCTTGGCCATGGAGATGTGTGTGGGGTCGGCCTTGCCTGCATCTTTGTTGCGGCCCACGTGCAGTGCCAGCAGTTGCCCTTTGCTGATCTCCGTCAGCATCCACACCAGCTTTTCTTGCACGAGCTGATGGCTGGCAATGGGTTGATCGCGGAATTGCTTGCGAAGCAAGGCGTATTGCAATGCCGTGTCGTAACAGGCCATGGCCGCACCCAGCGCTCCCCAACTGATGCCGTAGCGCGCCTGATTCAAACATTGCAGTGCAGACTTTAATCCATCCGTTCCCGGAAGCAGTGTGGAAGCGGGCACGCGCACATCCTGCAAGGAAATTCCAGAGGTCACTGATGCACGCAGGGACCATTTTCCATGCACATCATAAGCACGAAACCCAGGCGATTTTGTGTCGACCAGAAATCCACACACGCGCTGGTCTTCCCCTTCCATGCGTGCCCATAGGACGGCTACATCGGCCAGCGAGCCAGAGGTGATCCACATTTTTTCGCCATTCAGAACATAGTCGGTGCCGCTTTTGCGCGCGCGTGTACGCATCCCGCCGGGGTTGGAGCCAAAGTCTGGTTCGGTCAGGCCAAAGCACCCCAGTTTTTCGCCTGTGGCCAACTGCGGCAGCCATTCTTTTTTTTGATCATCGCTGCCAAAGGTATGGATGGGGTACATGACCAAAGATGACTGCACGCTGACAAAGCTGCGCAGGCCAGAGTCGCCGCGCTCCAACTCCTGCATGACAAGGCCATACTCCACGTTGGACATTCCCGCACAGCCGTACCCGTGGATGTTGGCTCCGAAGTAGCCAAGCGCTCCCATGGGCCGCACCAGTTCCTTGGGAAAGCGGCTGTCGTGGTTGCAGGCTTCAATGATGGGGATCAGGTTTTCTTCAACAAATTGACGTGTGCTGGCGCGTACCAACCGCTCGTCTTCATTGAGCCATGCATCCAAGCCGATGCCGTCCACACCCTGAAATCGAAAGCCCATCCGCCGTGTCTCCCTTGCTGAATTGCAGACAACTCAGGCTACCGCATTTTTCATTCAAGCGAGGAAGGCCTGCAGAAAAGGATCTTTGGAGCGGACCAGTTCTTCCATCTCTCCGTCGAAGACGATCTGCGTGTTGTTGAGCACAAGGAATTTCATGTTGGGTGCTCTGCCGTGGTTGGGGATTCGCTCCATCCGCTGCGTGGCAGGTTGGAATGCGTGTGTGGCCAGCGTGAAGGCGTCTTGCAAGCGATGCGTGACCAGCAGCGACGTGCCGCCATATACATCGCGCTCTTTGACAATCAACTCGATGATGGTCATGGACGTGATGGGATCGAGTCCGCCGGTGGGGGAGTCGTAGAGTAGCAGTGAGGGTTGCGTGATGATGGCGCGCGCAATGGCCACACGGCGGCGCATGCCTCCAGAGATTTGCGATGGCAGCAGATCGATGGCGTGTTCCATCTCCACAAATTGCAGCACCTCGCGCACCTTGGCCTCAATGAAGTCTTCATCCCGGTTTTCTTCGCGCAAGCGGTAGGCAACATTTTCCCGAACCGTGAGCGAGTCAAACAGAGCGCCCTCTTGAAAAACCATCCCTGTGTTTTCCCGGAGGCGGTAAAGATCATCTTGAGGAGTGCTGTGCAAATCCTGTCCGAAGAGACGGACAGAGCCGGAGTCTGGCGAGTACAGTCCGTTGGCCAGTTTGAGCAACAGGCTTTTTCCGCAGCCAGCCGGACCCAGCAGAATGCGCGTTTCGCCGCGCCGCAAGGTGAAGCTGATGTCGCTCAGAATCAACTTGCCGTCAAAGCCAAGCGAGACATGCTCGAACGCAAGAATCGTTTCTGCGTCGGGCGTGGCAGTTCCGGGTGCGGCAGCGGATGGTGCATTTGTCGGCGTCATCGTTGCGGCTCAGCGGCCAAAAAGACCGATCATAAAACGGCTGACGACAAAGTCTGTGGCAATGATGAAAACAGAGGCGGCCACGACGGCCTGCGTGGTGGAGCGCCCCACGCCCTGCGTGCCGCCCTTGGTCGTCATGCCGTAAAAGCAGCCGATCGTGGCGATAATCAGCCCAGAAAAAATCGGCTTCACCAT
>DAHUZD010000259.1 GCA_027306745.1 Acidobacteriaceae bacterium | reverse complement strand
ATGAGCGTCTGATAGGTGAGCAGCCGCCCACGGTGGCGCAACAGCGCGTCCATTTCGTCGCACAGCGCCCAGAAGCGCGCAGAGCATGGGAAACAGCCGGGATGCGCCTGCACGTCATCGCGCGCAGCAACGGTGATCCCGCAGTGACCGACTCCCGGCCCAGCCGCTTGCGCCGCCATCTTCAGCCATCCGACGCCGACCATGCGTGGGCTGTCGGTGAGTGTCAGAAACGTGGGCATGGGGCGCGTCATGTCAGGTTCCTCGCGTTGGCTGCGGATGCGCGCTCGATGGTAGGCGGGGAGATCATGTGCTCAGGCGAACAACTGCTCGGTGTGGCGCACATCCGCTGCCGATGCCGCTTGTATATTTCGGGCCGCTTGTCGGTAATAGGATGGCTTCAGCTCTATCCCGATGCCGCGCCGACCCGCAGCCACAGCGGCAAATACCTCCGACCCCACCCCCATGAACGGTGTCAGTACCGTTTCGCCTGGATTCGACCACAGCGTCAGAATCCTGTCGATCACGTCGAGTTGCAGTGGATGAACGTGTTTCTCGTCCTCGGCATCGCGCGCCGGCTGGAACGGCAGCACGCGGTTCATGCGGATGTCGTCCCAAAAGGCCGACGCGTATTGTCTCCAGATCCAATGTGAGTATCGATTCTCGGTCTGCTTGCCAGTCCAGCCGCGGAACTTCAGCACCTCGGCGGGTGGGCGGCGCTCGCCGGCATACTCGAGGAGCCCCACCGGATGCTCAATCGGCACCGGGTTCTCGCCGCGCTTGCGAAACACGAGCAGGTAATCGGCATTCGCGACCGAGCAGCGCGAGGAGTCATCCACGATCGTTTTGTGCGCAAGCGACTTCTGCAACGTGCGGTTGCGCACCGAGAGCGGCTCTTTCCATACTGAGTAGCGCGCGATGTACCGGAAGCCTTCGCGCTCATGCAGTCGGATGATGTCCCCCGGGAAGTCGATCAAGGCATCGCTGCCGGAATTGCCCGTGGGCACGTCCATGCAATGCACCGCGGTCATGCGTCCAGGCAATGTCAGGCGCGCGATCTCCTGCACGACGAACGTGTACTGCTCGAAGAATTCCTGATAATCGGAGCAGTTCGAGAGATCGCGATCGCTGCTCGAGTAATGGTAGAGACCCCCGAACGGAGGCGAGTACACCGACAGATGCACGCTCTGCGCCGGCAAGCTCTGCATCACCTCAACGCAGTCGGACAAATAAATCGCATAGCGCTCCGTGATCTCCTGAGTCTCTACAGCCATGTCGGTATCCTCGCCTCTTGGGAAAAGGTGCGCGAGCTATCGACGCGCATGCCGTTTCGCATCTGTGCAATGAGATTGGAAAACATCTTGTCAGCCTGCGCCGACTTGCGCCGCAGGTTCTTCAAGACCTGTTGTTCGCCTTCCGTCGTCACAACATCGACGCGCACGGCGCGCTTCTGACCAAAGCGCCAGCAACGTCGGACGCCCTGATAATACTGCTCATAGGAGTGCGACGGGAAAAACGTCACATGCGCGCAGTGCTGGTAATTCAGCCCGAAGCCTGCAATGCGCGGCTTCGTGATGAGTTTGCGCGCATCGCCGGTGGCGAACGCCAGGAGCTTCTCCTCCTTTTCATCATCCGAGTCTGTCCCTGACACTTGGACCGCATCTGGAATGAGCTTCTCCAGTAGGTCTCCTTCCTCGTTCAGATGGCACCAGATGAGCGCCGGCTCGGCGTGATCCACGAGCGCCGCGACTTTCTCGCAGCGTTCGCGCACCGTGCGGCGCCGCTCCTCGCGCTGTTCCTTGAGCCCGACCGCGGGCAGCGCAAAGAGCATCCCGTCGGCCAGGGTATTGGCCTCCACGAGATGCTCGAACTCCTCGAGCGGCGGCAGGATGAAGTCCCCATCGTCGAACCCCAAATCAGACGGCCGGCGGCAGGCGCGCGCCCAAGAGCATACCCACCGCCAGAAGGGCATCTCCGCGTGTCCCTTTAAGCGCCATTTGATGACTTCGCCGTGGCTGCGCCCGGTGGCCGAGTTGTTCAGATCGTTTTTGAAGAAGCGATTGAGCATGTCCATGTGCCCCAGGTTTCCGAGCGCCTCGGAAGACGTCCCGAGCTCAAGATAATCATTCGGGGCTGCGGTTGCCGTGGCGAGCAAACGATAGGGCACTTTGCGCAGAAAGACGGTGATCTCATTGCGCCGGCTGCCGTCAAAGTTTTTGAGAATGCTTGAATTGTGAACTAGGAAACCGCAGACCGAGTAGGATGGATGCCGTGTTGCGCCAAGATCGTAGAAATATAGCTTTCCGTCGGCATGCCGGAATTGCTCCAGGCGAGGATCTCCTCGTTCCAAAATCTCAATACCGTCCACCCGAGCGAACGCAGCATTGCCTCCTTCTTCGCATCCTCGACCTTGCGTGTCTCGAGACGATGTGAGTTCCCATCCACCTCGATGGCGACTTTCATCTGCGGATTGGCGCAATCTATTTTGTAGCAAGTTGGATAACCGGCTTTGCGTCGGCCCAGTGATAAAGCAAATTCCGCTATCCAGCCGGCGCCAAGTGCATCCATCATCACCGCTTGCGCGAAGGTCATCCCTCGGCCATTGCCCCCAGGCACGGAAGGTCTGTGCTTCATGGCTCTCAAGCGGATGGATATCTTGCGACGCACCTCCGGTAATTTCGTCGGATTCAACGCAGTGATGCGCGCAAGTTCCTTCAGGGCGCCTGGAGATCCGCCTCTCAACCATGCCGAATGCTTGCGCCCGCGCTTCGCTGCCACTTCCGCCGAATGTACCCGTGCAAGCACTGCTGGCTGAGTCATGCGCCATTTCGCTGAGCAAGATGTCCCGCAGAATCTCTGTCCGAATTGTGCCGGGTACTTCGGCGCGAACTGAACTCCGCACCAGAGACATTGACGCTCCTGTGCCCAATGCGTAATCACCTGGGCGCAGATGCTGTGCGCCAACCCATCCGCGCTGCGTGAAGACGGGATGATTTGGGCTGGCAATAAAACTGGTGTTACCGATTTTGACCAACGTGGCATATTGGATCTCGCGGCGGTGCACGTCCTGCACGGTATCTATGCCGCTGCAGTTGACAATATAATCCCCTGGACGTAAGTCTTCAATATGCTTCTTGCCGTATGGCGTATCTACTGGCGTCCCTGCTGGGAAACACTCGTCGCAGACCATCCCGGAGAAATCTTCCGGCTTGAAAAGATGCAGCCGCTCGTAATTCGCGACGGTGATGCCGGGTTGCGCAGTGCCGTCAACCGAGCGACGCGCTTCGATCCCAAATTTCTCGGCCTCGCGCAGAATCTGATGAGAGACGGCGAGCGCGGTCAGATAGAGCACTGAACCATTGGTCTTTCGCACCACGTTCTCGGCCCACACGAGCCCCATCGGACCCTTTCCTAAGCCGCAATCGCAAAAGAGCCCGGCGCGCCCGTGACGGATAGCC
>DAHUZD010000249.1 GCA_027306745.1 Acidobacteriaceae bacterium | reverse complement strand
ACGGCGGCCAGCACGTCGCTGGCGATTTTTCTGCGGCGCGAGGCGCAATATCCGGCGGCCATTGATGTGATTGAGCGGATGTTGGGGGAGTATCCGCACGACTTTCTTTTTGCGCTGGAGTACGCCAACCTGCTGAAGGATGACGGACAAGGAATGCCCGCGATTGCTGCCTATCGCGCGCTGCTGGCGCGGGCCGCGCAGCCCAACTACTTCCCCAACGCGCATTGGGATATGGCCTGGTATGGATTGGGCGAGGCGCTGCGTGGCCAGAGAAAGATCGCCGAGGCCGCCGATGCCTACGAAAAAGCCGCTGCCGAGCCAACGGCCACCGCGCTGTTGAAGCGGCGCACGCTGCTGGCCGCAGGCGAGATGCGCGATCTTCTGCATCAACGCAAGCAGGCGCAGGCGCTCTACCAGGCCGTGTTGGACCTGGGCGGCGACACGGATGAGACGGATCGGGCGCAGCGCTATTTGCACTCCGTGTATAAAGGGCACTGAAGACGCACGCATGGCCGGAACTTTTTGCAGACTTCCGGCGTACCCCCATGCAGTGATGGGAGGCTGAAAATGTTTTGCACAATGTGTGGGCAGCCGCTGGCTGCCGGAGCGCAGTTTTGTACCCGGTGCGGCACCGCAGCCGGATACACGCAGGCGGGTTCGGCGCAAGCCGGTGCGGCGCAGACGGGTGCGGCATGGAACAGCGGCGCGCAGTGGGATGGCCTGTACCGTCCATTGCTGCAGCGCAGGCTGGCAGGCGTCTGCGGAGCCTTTGCTGTTCGCTATGGCTGGGATGTGACGGCAACGCGACTGTTGACGGTGGTGCTGGGCCTGGTGCTGTTTCCTGTAACGGAGATTGCCTACCTCTTAGGCTGGATGCTGTTGCCCGAAGAGAGACCACAGCCGCCCGTCCGTTAGGAATTCTTCTTCGCAGATATTGCGCATTGTGCGTGGATGCGGCCACAATGAGGGTGAGGATTCCGGTTTGTACATCGAGCGCGACGAAGCCAAACTGTTTTACACGCACCTGGGCAGCGGCCCGGATGTGGTGATGATTCATCCCACGCCGGTGCACCACGCCTTTTGGATGCCGGTGGCTGAGCAGTTGGCGGACCGGTACAGGATTTGGCTGCCGGATCTGCGCGGGCATGGGCAATCGTGTTTGGGCACGGGGCCGGTGACGCTGGAAAAACTGACGCGCGATGTGCACACGGTGCTGGAAGCTGCAGGCGTTCGCCGCGCGGCCTTTGTGGGCTGCTCGATCGGCGGCTATCTGCTGTATGAGTACTGGCGCAAATATCCGCAAGAGATGATGGCGCTGGCCTTGGTGTGCAGCAAGCCGCAGCCGGATGATGAGGCCATGCGCCAGCGCAGGCACCAGACGATGCGCGATGCGCGCAAGCCCGGTGGGCTGGGAAAATTCTTCGATGCCGCCGCGGACACATTTCTGGGGCCTACCTGTTTACAGCGTGAACCGAAAAAGCGCGCCGCCGTGCGCAGCATGATGAACTCCATGCAGTTGGAGGCGATGCTGGCCGTGCAGCAGGGCTTGATGCTGCGCGCGGACTCGGTGCCT
>DAHUZD010000235.1 GCA_027306745.1 Acidobacteriaceae bacterium | reverse complement strand
GAGCTCTTCCGCGCGCTTCGGCTGGAACAGGTTGTCACGTTTATCGTCATAGCGCTGATTGTGATTGTGGCGGCGCTGAACATTCTGATTGCGCTGACCATGATGGTGATGGAGAAGACGCGCGACATCGCCGTGCTGATGTCCTTTGGCGTACGCGCCGACCAAGTGCGCAGAATTTTTCTGTACCAGGGAATGCTGATCAGCGTGCTGGGTACAGCGATGGGCCTCGTTGTCGGCTACACGCTGGCCTGGCTGGGCGGCCATTACCGCTTCATCCATCTCTCCGCAGAGGTCTACTCGATCGACTACCTGCCCTTTGCGCCACGCTGGACCGATGGCCTGCTCGTCTCCGCCGTTTCGCTGGGGACTTCCCTGCTGGCCACACTCTATCCATCCTCGTCCGCGGCCAGCATTCTGCCCGCCGAATCGCTGCGGTATGAGTAGAGGAATTCGACGCCGGGCCTGGTTCCCTAAAGCGGGACGCACCAGGGTCATCCCTTTTTAGCACTGGCGGAATGTGGCTGGGGACGCGACACTTTCCCCATCCAACCGGTTCTATGATAGGTATAGGCATGGCGCACTCCTCCACCATCGGACTTCGCGCAGCATTCGCCCCGCAAGGGACGCTGCCCAGCGCCTCCAGCGCAGCAGCTTTGCTGGAGCCAGACGGAGCCGAAACCCTGTTGCGTGTGGAACATCTGCGCAAGGAATACCGAACGGGCGCGGGCACGCTGGTGCTCTTCGATGATCTGAATCTCACGGTGCACACAGGTGAGATGGTCGCCATCCTGGGCGAATCCGGCGCTGGCAAAAGCACGCTGCTGCACATTCTGGCCGCCCTTGATACCCCCACCAGCGGTCACGTATACTGCGCCTCAACTTGCATCGGAGAACTCAGCGCCAGCCAGGCCGCCCTTTTTCGTAACCGCGAAATTGGCTACGTCTGGCAGATGCACTATCTGCTGCCGGAGTTTACTGCTTTGGAGAATGCAGCCATGCCGCTGCTGGCCCGCAACGAAGACCGCAGCCATGCCCTGGCCCAGGCCGCAACCTGGCTGGGGCGCGTGGGACTGGGCCATCGCTTGCACCACCGCGCCGGAGAACTCTCTGGCGGCGAGCAGCAGCGCGTATCGCTGGCGCGCGCTCTGGTTACGGAGCCGCGGCTCCTGCTGGCCGATGAACCCACGGGCAACTTGGACAATCGCACTGCCGAGGCCGTCTTTGCGCAGATGGAGGCGCTGCATCGAGAGCATCGGCTCACATCCATTCTGGTTACCCATAACGTTGATTTCGCTCGACGTTGTGGCCGCAGTCTCCGGCTGCATCAGGGCCGGCTGGAAGAGTGCACGGGGCGCTTGCAGGCTGGGCCTGCATCCAACCTGCACATTGGGGAATCCAATTAGAAAGTTCGAACCACGCCTGCGGGCACGCCCACAGGCCCAACACGGGAGCAAGATATTATGTTCGAACGCTATACAGAAAAAGCCCGGCGCGTTATCTTTTTTGCGCGCTATGAAGCCAGCCAGTTTGGTTCTCCCTACATTGAAACGGAGCACTTGCTGCTGGGCCTGCTGCGCGAAGACAAGGCCCTGAGCAACCGCTTCCTTCGCTCACACGCTTCGGTGGAATCGATCCGCAAGCAGATCGAAAGCCACACCACGATCCGCGATAAGGTTTCCACCTCGGTCGATCTGCCGCTCTCCAACGAATGCAAGCGCGTGCTGGCCTACGCTGCAGAAGAGGCAGAGCGGCTCTCGAACAAACACATCGGCACCGAGCACCTGCTCCTGGGCCTTCTGCGCGAGGAAAAATGCTTTGCCGCAGAGATTTTGCAGGAGCGCGGGCTGCGCCTGTCAACCGTGCGCGAAGAGCTTGCGCGCACGACGCAGGAACGCGCACCACAAACGCAGCGCACCCGCGAATCCAGCACGCTGGCGGAGTTTTCGCGCGACCTGACACAGGCAGCTCTCGACAACCAATTGGATCCGCTCGTGGGCCGCGATCAGGAGTTGGAGCGAGTGATTCAAATTCTGTGCCGCCGCACCAAAAACAATCCCGTGCTGATCGGCGAGCCGGGCGTGGGTAAAACGGCTATCGTCGAGGGGTTGGCGCAGAAGATCGCCGACGGTGACGTGCCCACCTTCCTCGCTGACAAGCGCGTGCTGGGCCTGGACCTGTCGCTGATCGTTGCAGGCACAAAATATCGCGGCCAGTTTGAAGAGCGTCTGAAGACCATCATGAAAGAGTTGATGGAAAACCAGAACTGCATCATCTTTATTGATGAGCTACACACACTGGTCGGCGCTGGCTCTGCGGAGGGTTCGCTCGACGCGGCCAACATTTTGAAACCTGCGCTCTCGCGCGGTGAAATCCAGTGCATCGGCGCCACCACGCCCGCTGAGTACCGCAAATCGATCGAGAAAGATCGCTCACTGGAACGGCGTTTTCAAGCCGTCAAGGTTCCTCCGCCCAACGAAGAGGATGCCATCAAAATCATTATGGGCATCAAAGACCGCTATGAGAAATTTCATGCGGTCAGCTACACCGATGACGCGATTCTCTTTTCGGTCAATCATTCGAATCGCTACATCCCCGACCGTTTTTTGCCGGACAAGGCCATCGACCTGATCGACGAGGCCGGTGCGCGCGTCAAGCTGCGCCAGACCTCGCTGCCAGAGGAGATCACCGAGGTGCAGAAGCGCATCAAGTTCATCGTGCATCGCATGGAGAACGCCATTGCGAATCACGAGTTCGAAAAGGCGCGCTTCTACTCCGACGAGGAACGCAAGGAGCGCGAGAACTTGCGTGCACTGCGTGACAAATACCACCTCGACGATTCTTCGGCAGGCATCGTCACGCGCGAGGATATTGAGGATGTCGTCAGCCGCTGGACGGGCGTGCCAGTTACATCCATCAAGGAAGAAGAGACGCAAAAGCTGCTGCGCGTGGAAGAGGAACTCCACAAGCGCATCATCTCGCAGGAGAAGGCCATCTCTGCGCTCTCGCGCGCCATTCGGCGCTCACGCGCGGGTTTGAAGTCTCCGGCGCGGCCCATCGGCTCGTTCCTGTTCCTTGGCCCAACCGGCGTGGGCAAAACAGAGATGGCGCGCACGCTGGCACAGTTCCTCTTTGGCAGCGAGAAGGCGCTCATCCGCTTCGACATGTCGGAGTTTATGGAGAAGCACTCGGTCTCGAAGCTCATCGGCTCACCTCCGGGATACGTGGGCTACGAGGAGGGTGGCCAGCTCACCGAGCGCGTCAAGCGTTCGCCGTACTCCATCGTGCTGCTCGACGAAATCGAGAAGGCGCACCCGGATGTCTTCAACATCCTGTTGCAGGTTTTTGAAGACGGACAGTTGACCGACGGCCTCGGCAACACGGTGGACTTCAAAAATACGATCCTCATCATGACTTCAAACATTGGCGCGCGCCATTTGCAGAAGCGGCAGGGGCTGGGCTTCCAGGCCGACCGCGACGATCTGGTCGCCGACAAGGTTGAGGAATTGGTGAAGGGCGAGGTGAAGCGCACCTTCAATCCAGAGTTCCTGAATCGCCTGGATGAGATCATCATCTTCCAAGCGCTCACGGATACCGACCTGATCCAGATCCTCGAACTGCTGGTGCAGCAGTTGAACAGCAATCTGGCGCAGAAGGCCATCACGATCTCCGTGACGGAAGAGGCGAAGAAGTGGATACTGGAGCGCACGATGGTCGATCGCTCTTACGGTGCGCGTCCCTTGCGCCGCGCGCTGCAACGCTATGTGGAAGACCCGCTCTCTGAGGCGCTGATTGCTGGCAACATCTCTGACCGGCCAGCGTTTTTGGAGGTTTACCTGGACAACAACCAGCTCTTCTACCGGCCTGTGCACAAGGAAGGCGAAGAGCGCGTGGAAGGCATCCTGCTCTACAGCAATTGAGCCGCTTCTGCTCTCAACAAAAGGCTCCGCACGCGCGGGGCCTTTTGCTTTGCAGCGAACGCTCGGCTGCATAGATGAGGACATCTTTTACACACACAAGCCATTCTGAACGACGAGCTGGATTGAAGAATCCAGCCGGTGAAGGCTGATGTGCGCACAGCCTGCATTGCCTGGATTCTTCGTCGCTATACTCCTCAGAATGACTCGCCACCGGATGCGAATCATCGCACCCTGTCATTCCGAGCGGGCGCAGCTATACGCCTGCCCAAGCGAGGCAAAGTCGAGGAATCCGCGGTTGGCATTTACAAAATAAATCCGTTTGCGGCCAGTGCTCCACACTTTCCAGTACGATACCGGATAGATACCGTGCCGTCCGAAACTTCCACTCTTACGTTGCGCCAGCGGATGGAATATGCCGCGGTCTGGAGCCTGATCCGCTTGTTGGGTTGGCCGCCGCGCACCGTGGCGCGCAGCCTGGGCGCGGGCATCGGAGCCATCGCCTACTACGCGATGCCACGCCTGCGGCGCATTGGCTTGCGCAATCTGCAATTGGCCTTCCCGGAAAAATCCCTGCGCGAACGAAACGATATTCTGCGCGCCCTGTATCGATCTCTCGGCTGGCAGTTGGCGGAGTTTTGCCGCATGTCCCGGCTCACGCTGCCAGAGGCTAGCGCCTACATTCGCTATGAAG
Organism: Acidobacteriaceae bacterium; assembly: GCA_027306745.1. Lineage (GTDB taxonomy): Bacteria > Acidobacteriota > Terriglobia > Terriglobales > Acidobacteriaceae > JAJZCX01. Next base: position 636 of record DAHUZD010000235.1, on the reverse strand, counting down.
GGCTGGAGCATTACTTGGCTGCCAAGCGACGGGGCCGCGGCGTGCTGGTGCTGACCGGCCACCTGGGTGCGTGGGAGCTGAGCAGTTTTTTTCACTCACTCGCCGGTTATCCCATGAGCATGGTCATTCGCCGCCTGGACAACCCGGCCGTCGATGCGCTGGTGAACTGCATCCGCTGCCTGCACGGCAATCGAGTGCTGCACAAGGATGACTTTGCGCGCGGCCTGTTGAGCGCCATGCACGCAGGTGAGACTGTCGGCATTTTGATGGACACGAACATGACGCCGCCGCAAGGCATTTTTGTCGATTTTTTTGGTCGTGCTGCCTGCACGGCATCCGGGCTGGCGCGCGTGGCGCAACGCACCGGCTCCGCTGTGGTGCCCGGCTACCTGTTGTGGCACGCGGAGGAGAAAAAATATGTGCTGCACTTTCAGCCAGCGCTGACGCTGGTGCACACCGGCGACATCGAGGCCGATGCAAGCGCCAATACGCAGATCTGCACGCACGCGCTGGAAGAGGTGATCCGTCAGCACCCGGAGCAATGGCTTTGGGTGCACCGGCGCTGGAAGACGCGTCCGCCGGGCGAGCCTGCGCTGTACTGAAGCGGATTTCCATTGCAAAAAATTGTTCTGCGCG
>DAHUZD010000213.1 GCA_027306745.1 Acidobacteriaceae bacterium | reverse complement strand
CAGCTCCTTCAGCCGGTCGCCGGGCTGGTAGCGTCCGTCCGAGATGCGATCCAGAATCGACCAGCAGATGCGGTCATGCATGCAGTTGCGATCGAAGATGCCCGCATTCGCGCGCACATCTTCCGCCATCTCCGGCCTGGTCGGCGGCGGTGATTCCAAAACAGTTTCCGTGGGTCTCACGTCATCCTCTCCTTGCGCATGTGCCCCGGAGCGCTAGAACTTCGGCAGTTGGCTGGCATTCCATCCTCCGCCCAGCGCCTCCAGCAGCAGCACGCTGGCCGTCATGCGCCGCGTCCAAATCTGTGTTGCGGTCATCTCATTGGCCAGCTCAATGTTCTGCGCCGTGGTCACATTCAGATAATTGTCCAGGCCGTTTGTGTAGCGGCTCTGCGCAATCTGTTCCTGCCTGCGTGCGGCCTCGACGGCCTGCTGTTGCGTCGAGGCTTCCCCCTGAAGAATCCGCAGCGCCGCCAGATTGTCCTCAACCTCCTGATAGGCCGAGAGCACCGTCTGCCGGTAGGTGGCCACCGTGGCATCGTAGGCAGACTGCGCCTGTACGTTGAGCGAATGGCGCTGGCCCCAGTCCACAAGCATGTCGCTGGCCGAAAGCCCCGTGGACCAGAAGGAGCTTGGCCCGGTGAACCAATTGCCGGGATGCGCGCTTTCAAAGCCGCCCACACCGGTCAGCGTAAAGGTGGGGTAGTAGGCCGAGCGCGCCAGCCCTATTTGTTCATTCGCCGCGGCCATGGTGCGTTCTGCCACGGCGATGTCGGGCCTGCGCTCCAGCAACTGCGAAGGCAGCCCGGCGGGAATCGCGGGCGGCAGTGTATTCACAACACGCGGCGGAATACTGAGGCTGGAGGGCGGCTCACCCATCAGCACGGCGATGGCGTGCTCATATTGCGCACGCGCCACACCCACATCCTGCGCCTCGGCCTGCGTGGTTTCCAGCAAGGTGCGCGCCTGCGCCACGTCCAGTTCGGAGTTGAGGCCGCCGTGATAGCGGTCTTCCGTCAAATCCAGTGAACGTTGCAGCACGCTCACAGTCTGGTTCAGGATTTGCTCCTGCGCATCAAGGCCGCGCAGTTGGAAGTAGTCGGTGGCCAATTGCGCTTGCAGGCTCAGACGAACCGTTTGCAGCACCGCGGCGCTGGCCTGCGCATTGGCCTTGGCCTGCACAACCATATGGCGGACGCGGCCCCAAAAATCTGGCTCCCAGCTTACGCTCAACGGAAGGCTGAAGTCGTTGTATTGATCCGGCACGCCCTTGAAATAGGTCGCGCGATTGTATGAAAAACGTGAACGCGTCGCACCGGCGCCTGCACCGAGAAATGGAAACAGATTCGAACGGACGCCCTGCACCGCAGCATGTGCCTGCGCGTAGTTGTCTGCCGCCACCTTCAGATTTTGGTTGGCAGCCTCCACCTGCTTCTCATACGCATTCAGGTCAGCGTCGCCGTAAATCGCCCACCAATCCCCGCGCAGGGCTGCATCCTGCGGTTGCGCAGGCTGCCAGCCTGCAGCCTCTTTGAACTCCGGCGGCTGCGGTGCGCTGGGACGCGCATACTTCGGCCCGACCATGCAGCCGGTGAGCAGCACCGGCGTAACGGCGAAGAGGATAGACGCATACCGCAATTTTTTTATCCGGCTCACAGCTTGGCGCTCCCCGCTGGATGCTCCACGGTGACGACACGGACTGGCTCACCTTCTGTAATCGAGTCGGGCGGGCTGTCGATAACCTGCTCGCCTGCCGTAAGGCCAGAGACCACCTCCACCTTCGTGCCCCAGTCGCGGCCCAGCATGGGGGCGATCAGGTGCGCATGACCCTGCGCATCCACCGTGGCCACACGCAAACCTTCTGCACGAAAGAGCAGCGAGCTGACCGGAATGATGAGCGATAGATGATCCAGCGGCAAATTCAAATGCACCTGCGCGTAAGCGCCGGGCAACAGCTCGCCCTTGGGGTTGGGGATGTCCACCTCGGCCATCAACGTGCGCGTGCTCAGGTCAATGGCCTCGGCGCTGCGCACGATCTTGCCAGAAAATACGCGTCCCGGATACTCGGCCAACGTGATGCCCACATGCACGCCGGGCCGCGCCGAGGGCGCATCCTGCTCCGGCACGTTCACATATATGCGCACCGTGCGCGTGCTGGAAACATGGAAGAGTTCCCGCGGGGTAGAGCTGGCTCCTCCGCCCATGGCGGGGGTTCCGCTTAACGCTGAAGCGCTGCCAGTGCCGCCATTGCTGCCCGCATCCACCAACTGGCCTACGTCGGTGTTGCGCGCCGTCACTACACCGTCAAACGGAGCGTAAACCCGCTCGAAGGATTGCAAGGCCAGCAACTGATCCAGATTCGCCTGCGCCGAGGCTACGGCAGCCTGCAACGCACCGGCGCTATAGCTGGCCGCGTCTGTGGATTGCTTCGATACTGCATCGGTTGCAACCAGGCCCTGATAACGCTGTGCGGTAATCTGCGCCAGCTTTAGATTCTGACGCGCTGTTTCCAGCGCAGCGCGGGACTGCTGCACCTGCTGGTCCAGTTCCGGCGTCTCAATCACCGCCAGCAGTTCGCCCTTGCGAACGTGCGAGCCGATGTCGTGGTACCAGGCGCGAACATAGCCGTTGGTGCGCGCATAAATGGGCGCATCCAGATACGCCTGGATCGTGCCGGGCAACACCAGATCCTGCGTCGGCGCGCCGGGTTGCACCGGAGCGACCGCCACATCGGGCAGGGCCAATTGCGCCGTCTCCGTGCGCAGCGCAGCGCGCGCATGCAAGCGCGCCAGAATGCCGCTGACCACAATGCATCCGGCCACAATCGCCAGTACGGCCAGCAGCCGCGCCATGCGCCGTCGCGCCTGTGGCGTTGCCAGTGTGGGAGACTGTTCTGTCGAGTGCATCAATCGGTCCTCCAATCTTGCCAACTGCCCTTGCGCCGCTTCATTGCGCATCCTCGGGCAGTTCGGCCGTGGGCAGCAGCCCGCGCTTGCGGTGTACGAAGCTGAAAAATGTTGGCACGAAAAAGAGCGTGGCCACCGTGGCGAAGAACAGGCCGCCAATCACCGCCCGGCCCAGCGGAGCATTCTGCTCGCCGCCATCGCCCAAGCCCAGCGCCATCGGCAACATGCCGATCATCATCGCCAGCGCAGTCATCAACACCGGGCGAAAGCGCGTGTAGCCCGCGGTCAGTGCGGCCTCCAATGCGGATTGTCCCTGCAGCATCTGGTCGCGCGCAAAGCTGACCACCAGGATGCTGTTGGCCGTGGCCACGCCCATGCACATGATGGCGCCGGTGAGTGCGGGCACGCTCACATGCGTCCCAGTCAAAAAGAGAAACGCGACAATACCGGCCAACGCCGCTGGCAACGCGGCAACGATAATGAACGGATCCAGCCAGCTTTGGAAATTGACCACGATCAACAAGTACACCAGCACGATCGCAAAAAGCAGACCGCCGAGCAGACCGATGGTGGAGGAGCGCATCGTCTCCACCTGACCGCGGATCATGATGCGCGAGCCGCGCGGCAAATCCTTCCTGTTTTTGCTGACGATTTTGTCCACCTGATCCGAGACGCTGCGCAGGTTGCTGCCATCCACGCTGCCGTAGATGTCCATCACCGGCATCACGTTGTAGTGGCTCTCCGTGCCTTCCTCGGAGCCTCGCCGCAGGCTGGCCACGTTGGAAAGAATCTGCATGGAGGCGCTCGTGCCGCTGCCTGTCGTCACTGGAACATTCTGCAGGTCTTGCAGCGTGTCCAGCTTGTACTGCGGCTGCTGCACGGCAATGTTGTAGCTGACGCCATTGTTCCAATCCAGCCAGAAGTTGGGCGCGGTTTGGAAGCTGCCGCTCAACGCGGAGACCAGATTATTCGCCACATCTTTTTGTGCGTAGCCCACCTGCTGCGCCTTGCTGCGATCTACATTCACGGTGAAGTTTGGCTCGTTGAAGGGCTGCTGGATGCGCAGATCGACCGCGCCGGGAATCTGGCGCATCTCGGCCAGCAACTTCTCTGCAAATTGATGGTTGGCTTCCATTTTGTAACCCACCACCTGCACGTCCAGCGGCGCGGGCAGGCCAAAGTTCAAAATCTGGCTCACCATGTCCGTCGGCAAAAAGTAGAAGGTGACGCCGGGATATTCCCTGGGCAGCTCGCGCCGCAGCTCGCGCACATACTGCGCCGTCGGGTGGTGTTTGGGCGCTAAAGAAACCAGAATGTCGGCATCCCAGGAACCAATCGTCGCCGAATTGCTATACGACAAATTCATGCCGCTATAGGGCACGCCGATGTTGTCGATGATGGTCTGCACCTCCGCCGGGGGCACCGCGCGGCGAATCGTTTGGTCAATCTGGTCGCAGAGCCGCGCCGTCTCTTCGATGCGCATTCCGGTCTGTGCACGCACGTGCAGCTTGAACTGGCCGCCATCCACGTCCGGGAAAAAGTCCTGGCCCAACCAGGGCAGCAGAATGAGAATCGTCAACGCACATGCGGCAAAAAAACCCGCAATGAAGAGCCTGCGCCGCTCCAAACAGACGGCCAGCAGTTCGCGGTAACCGCCGCGCAGACGCTCAAAGCTGTCCTCAAAACGCATCTGCCAGCGCACGAAGGGATTGCGGCTGGCGCGCCGAAGCTCCATATGTCCTTCCACATGCACGTGCAGCATGGAGCGCGCCATGGTCGGCACCACGGTGCGCGAAAGCATGTACTAGGCCAGCATGGCGAAGACCACGGCCTCCGCCAACGGAACGAACAGGTAATGCGCCACGCCGCCCAAAAAGAACCTGGGCACAAAGACAATGCAAATCGACAGCGTGGAGACAAAGGCAGGCACGGCAATCTCGGCTGCACCGTCTAAAATCGCCTGCTCAATCTCCTTGCCCATCTCCAGATTGCGATTGATATTTTCAATCTCCACCGTCGCGTCATCCACCAGAATGCCGACGGCCAGCGCCATGCCGCCCAGCGTCATGATGTTGATGGTTTGGCCCAGAATGCCCAGCGCGATGAACGAAACCAAAATGGACAGAGGAATGGATACAGCAATAATCAACGTGCTGCGCCAGCTCCCCAGAAACAACAGAATCATCA
>DAHUZD010000192.1 GCA_027306745.1 Acidobacteriaceae bacterium | reverse complement strand
CAGGTTTTATATATTGCTAAATTTTTCACCAGTCGGCTACTTCCTCGTGTATCCTACATGCAAACAAATCAAGGAGATACGATGTCAGAAGCCAGGCTGGAAATCAAAGTAGGCGCGATCTCATTTACGGCTGAAGGGTCTGAGGGGTGGATCACACAGCAAATGGAACAACTTCTAGAAAAACTTCCTCTCCTTATTGACGTTCAAAAGAAAAACGAAGGTCAATCGCAAAATAACGAAAATGGGGCAGAGCAAAAATCAGATACAACTCCGGTGACAGACCAGAAGACTCTTGCAGCATTCTTAAAAGAAAAGAACGCTACGAGTAAACAAGCGAGGAGATTTCTTGCCACTGCAGCATGGCTGCATAATACTGGCAAGTCGCGCCTAACTACATGAGAAGTTAGTGCAGCCTTAAACGATAACGATCAAGGGAAATTATCCAACCCTGCGCGATGCCTAGCTGATAATCTGAGGGCAGGAAAAATTGTCAAAGACGGTAAGCAGTTCTATGTAAGCCCTGATGGTTACGTGGAGCTTAACGGATGATAGCTTCTTTCCAAGCACTTGCGGAAATTCCAGATGGTCTACGAATTCCTCTTATAACGGAATATCAAAGCATAGTCCAGAATTTTATGGAGCACCGCTGGCTTCCATCTGAACTCAGCGGCGGTAGATTTAGTGAGATCATCTATACAATTCTTGATGGCAGAGCCAAGGGAAAATATGCATCCGTACCAAGCAAGCCGTCCAACTTTTACTCGGCGTGCCAAAAGTTAGAAACCAACACAAACGTACCGCGAAGTTTTCAGATTTTGATTCCTCGTCTTTTACCTGCGCTTTACGAAATTCGCAACAACCGAAGTGTTGGACATATTGGCGGCGATGTAGACCCCAATCATATGGATAGCGTAGCTGTTCTCTCAGCATGTAACTGGATCATGGGGGAGTTGGTTCGCGTGTATCACCAGTTGCCAGTTCGAGAAGCTCAAAAAATTGTCGATGCATTGGCAGAAGTTCGAATACCAGCCGTCTGGTCAGACGGGAATAAAAAGAGAGTGCTGCAGACCAATCTCAAGCTTCCTGACCAATTGCTTTTACTGATCGCCACTACGTTACCTGAAATGATAGTTACAGACCTATTAGCTTGGAGCGAAGCACCTAGCAAAAAATATTTCATGAAAGTGCTCCGTGATTTTCACTCCAAACGGCTCATAGAGTTCGACCAGAAACAAGGAAAAATTCAGATTCTTCCTCCCGGCACAAAGCGGATAGAGGACATTATTCAAAAGCATAGCTGCTTGGAAATTAAGAAGAAGAAAAAGCGGCGGTGACGGCTCAATTTGTCTGGGTACCGACTGCGAGGTGCCCCAGGGGTCGAATCTGAGGCCTGGGTTCATGCGAGGACTCTCGATATGGTGGTCGCGGTTTAGTACGTATGTTCTTCGTGAGCGCGGGGCTTGCGTTCGGGGCGGCGCAGCGCATCCAAAATGCTACGCACGGAGCCAAGCCAGCCGCCCACCTGCCGCAGCGGCGAGAGAATGCTGTCCTGCACCAGGCGTGAAGTGTCCGCCACGGTGTCCAGAATCTCCGTGACCATGGCGTCCACGCGCTCGGCCTGCTGGCGCGTACGGCTGGCGATCTCGCCCACGGCTGCGCCCGTGTTGTCCACCTGCTCACGGATTTTCTCGCTGATGGCGTGCGCATTGTCGGCGATGGCGCGGATCTTGCCGCCGGTTTCCTCCAGCAGCACGTGCGCCGTTTGCAGCAGAGGCGCTGCATCTTCGTAGATGGCATCCAGTTTTTCCAGCACGCGGCGCTCGGCCTGGCGCATGCCCACATACAGCGCCAGCAGCACGCCGGCCTGCAACAGAACGCCCAGCGCCGTCACGCCGATAAAGAGCGGCAACAGCATGGATGGATTGGATAGTGTCATTGAATTTCCTCCTGCGGTACGCTTGACGGCTGCTGCGAAATCACTCTATGCGTTGGCAGCCGCTCCAACCACATCTGCATTTGCGCGCACACGCTCCGCGCCCGAAATCTGCACCCAAGATTTTCGGCAGCCCAGCCACCGTCGAGGCTCCATCGCTGATCAGGAGCGGTGTTCGCCCGCCTCATCCAGACTGGCGCGGAAGGCCTCTCTGCCAGCCTCCATGGCCGCGATGCGGTCGGTCGTCTGCCCGCCCAAGGAATCCAGCGCGGCGCTGCCCCGGTCGGCCAGGCCGCTCCAGGCAGACCGCCCGCGGTGCAAAGTGTCCTTCGCCCGCCCGGTCAAGTCCTCGACCCGGTCCTTGCCACGCTCCACCAGGGAGCTGAGCCGCTCCTGCGCCTGACGGCTGCGCTCGGCGACAAAATCGCGGCCCTCACGCGCACCTTGGGCAATCTCCTCGCGGGTCTCTCTGCCAGACTTGGGCGCAAACAGAACCCCCAGCAAAGCCCCCAACGTCAACCCGGCCACGAACCATCCAATACTGGCTGTTTCTTTGTCTTCCATCGCAGGCACCTCTCTTGGTTCCAGATTGCGCGTCAACTACGGAATGGTAGCAAATGCAGCCCGGATGGGCAATTTACGCGGCGCGGCAGGAAACCTTTTGCGCCATCCCCCGTCCAAATCCCAGGGCTGCACTGCGCAGACACTAGGCTGGCGCAGCTCCGCAACACGCACATACACTGAGTCTAGCCGGAGTTCGGCACTCGATACTGCTCGAAAAGGAACGCCCGTATGTACCGCTTCGATCTGCGAACATCAATTTTTCTGGGAGCACTGGCTGCCGCATTGGCGCTCAGCGCTGGCTGCAACAAAGCGCCCGCGCCTGTCAGCGATACGCAAATTACGGCGAATATTGAGCGGCAATATGCCGCCGAAAGCGCGTTGGCCACGCAGCCCATTCAGGTACAGGCCGTCAACGGCTCTGTCACGCTGAGCGGCACGGTGAACAACGACGCCGCGCGCGAGCTGGCCGCAGCCGATGCCGCGCAAGCCGCAGGGGTAAAAACCGTCATCAACAATCTGACGGTGCAGCCGCAACCAGCCGCTGCCGCGCCGCCGCCCGCAGCCCCCGTGCCTGCGCCCACGCCACGCCGCGAGGAGCACACCGCACGCAAGGCCAACCACACCAAGCCTTCCGTAGCCCAGCCTGCGCCTGATGAGCAGGCACAGGCCACGCCTCCTCCACCTCCGCCGCCTACGCAACAAGCCCAGCCCACTCCACCCCCGCCGCCACCTCCACCACCCCAGCCGGTGATGGAGAACATCACGATTCCCGCAGGTGCCGATGTGCCGGTGCGCATTTCTGAAACGCTGGAGACGGGCAAGACGCAGCCGGGCCAGCGCTTCCACGGCGTGCTGGCCTCCAACCTGCGCGTGCACGGTGTGGTTGCCATTCCGCGTGGAGCCGAAGTGGTGGGCCGCGTGATTGACGCCAAAGATGCGGGCCACTTCAAGGGCCGTGCAGAGCTGTCCATGGAGTTGTTGCAGATTACCGTACAAGGCAACGCTGTACCGGTCGTGACGCAGACGGTGCTGCAATTGGGCGCAGCTCGCTGCAAAAATACCGCCGAGAAAACCGGAGGCGGGGCCTTCCTAGGTGGACTGATCGGTGCGTTGGCTGGCGGAGGCAAAGGCGCGCTGATTGGCGCTGTTGCGGGTGCAGGCGCCGGCGCGGGAGCCAATGCGATTACGCGCGGCCAGCAAGTGCAGATTCCCGCCGAGTCTGTGCTGCATTTCAATCTGAAGTCGCCCATGCAAGTGATGGCTTTGGTGCAACCCGGCGTAGCCCCGCCAGACGCAGCCCCGCCCAGCGGCGGTTACTAAGGCCAATACAACCCATTCATATCCCAAGAAACGGCAGGCCGCGCGCCTGCCGTTTGGCTTTGGATTCGCAGCCGTGACGCCAGCCACGCACACAACTGCCTCTGGCACGCTATAGTGGAGACAGGGGATTGTACCGGTTCCACGCGCAACCGGATGGCAGCAGGCAACAGGGCACGACGCACCTGTTGCGCAAAGAACAGAACGAAGCAGCAGACACACACTCCAACTTTTCAGGTGCCTTGCATGCAATCTTCGACGCGCACATCCGCCTCCGGCTATCTATCTTTCACGCTGCACGCCCATCTGCCCTATGTCGTGCATCACGGCACCTGGCCGCACGGGCTGGAGTGGTTGCACGAGGCCGCAGCCGAAACCTATCTTCCCCTGCTGCGGATGCTGCGCAACCTGGAGCGTGATGGCATCGCCCTGCGCGCCAATCTGAATCTTTCGCCCATTCTGCTCGAACAGCTTGCGCATCCGGCCTTCCGCGCCGCATTTCCGCAGTATGTGCAGCGCAAGATCGTTGCCGCGCGCGAGGACGAGGCCTACTTCCAGCAAAATGGCGAACCACATTTTGCCGAGACGGCCCGCTTCTGGGATAAGTTCTTCACCCAGGCGCTCAACGATTTTGAATCCCTCGGCGGCGACATCGTCGCAGGCTTCCGCAGAGCGCAGGAAGATGGCCTGATCGAGATCATCACCTGCGCGGCCACACATGGATATTTCCCGCTGCTGGGCACAGATGAGTCCGTGCTGGCCCAGGTGCAAACCGGCGTGGAAACCTACGAGCGCCACATGGGTCGCAAGCCGCGCGGCATTTGGCTGCCAGAGTGCGCCTACCGCCCGGCCGGGCCGTGGAACTTCCCCGTCATCCCCGACGGGAGCGACAGGCCCTGGCAGCCCTTCTCACGCATCGGCGTGGAGGAAGCACTGGCCCGCAACGGCATTGCTTTCTTTTTTGTCGATACCCATCTGGTTGAAGAGTCCGTAC
>DAHUZD010000190.1 GCA_027306745.1 Acidobacteriaceae bacterium | reverse complement strand
CGCGCAGCCGTTCATACCTGCGTTGCATACATCGCGCCACAGGCCCTGGTCCAAGTCGTTCGCATCCACAGTGAGCGCGTAGGTGTCGCCCGTGGCCGACTGCACGGCCAGCACGCCGCGCTCGATCGGACAGGAGGCACTGCCCATCGTGCCCGGATTCGCCGGGCAATTCACCGCTGTCAAATTCGCGCCGGGCTGGCTGGCCAGCCGCGTCCACGTCACTCCATCGGACGACTCGTAATATCCATGCGCGCGCACAGCGGCCAGAAAAATCTGCCGCACCGGGTTCCACACCACCGCCGTCGCCGGGTTGCCCCCTGCCGGGCCATTGAGAATCGTCGTAGGCGATTGCACAATCTGCGCGCTGCCATCCTCAATCGTCGCCATCTGCCAGCTCTGGCCCGCGTCCGTGGAGTAGAACAATCCTGTCTCGCTCACCTGCTGGGAGCCAACATTGTTCACCGTTCCATCCAGCGAATGCGTCACCGCAGCCACGACCAGACCCGGCGTAACGCTGCTCCAGGCAAAGCCCGCAAAGGCCTCGCCTTGAAAACTGAAATTGGCCGCGCCCGTGCCCAGAAAGCCATCGCTGCTCTGCGGGATCAGCGTCCATGTCGTGCCACCATCGGAGGAACGCAAAATGCCCGCGCCATAGTAGGAATCCATCGCGTCGTTCGGGTCGCCCGTGCCCGCCAGCACCACACCCGTGCCGCCCGGCTGCACGCTCACCGCTCCCATGCTGATGGAGGTCACATTGACCCCCGCAAAGGCCGCAGGCGTGTCCAGCAGTGGAGTGAAGGTCACTGTGGATGCATCCGCCGCTGCGGCATTCGACGACTTCCAAACACCGCCGCCGGTCGTTCCCACGTACACATGATTGCCGGAGGCATCCGATGGATCGATCGCTATTGCGGAGACGCGCCCGGTCAGCGCTCCATAGCGCGGAGAGAGCACCTGCAGCGGCCCCACCGACTGCCAGCCTTGGTTCAGCGGCAGCAAAAGAGCCTGCATCCTGCCCTGGGCCGCAGGAATTGCCGGGTAGGAATTTTGCGCAGAAATGTCGCTCTTTGGCGACAGGCCAAAGGAGAGCGGCAGCGGTAGTGACGCCAGCAACAGCGCCACGCAACAGTACAATGGACGCATTCCAACACCGGTGCGCACTACGAGTGAGCGTTGGACTACACCGAAAAATTGTTCTCGGAAGTATGGAAGTATCTCCCTGCAAAGTCAACGAATATCTGTATGGAATTCCCGTGGGCGAATACGAGGCGAATTCCCGGCTTTTCCGCTCTTATCTCCATCCAACGGCAAAAGAAACTATCGATTTTTTGCTGAATCATTTACGATGTGCGTCGTATGCCATTGCGCTCGCCGGTAACGCCTAGTTTGCAAGAGTTTCTCCATCTGACGCGGCGTCATGACCTGATTCCCGTGGTCAAACCGCTGACGGCAGACCTGGAAACGCCCGTCTCTGCCTTTCTGCGCGTTGCCGCCGCGGAGCCGGAGGCCTTTCTGCTGGAATCCGTTGAAGGCGGCGAGAATGTGGGCCGCTACACCTTCATCGGCATCCAGCCGTACAAAAAAATCTTTGCGCGCGGCCACCAGATCACCACGCATGTGGGCCGCAAGGTGGAGCGCAGCGAGGGCGACATCTTCGAGTTGCTGCGCGACTCGCTGGCAGGACATGCACCGGCGCGCCTGCCTGGCCTGCCACCCTTCTCGGCAGGAGCAGTCGGCTTCTTTTCCTATGATGCGATCCGGCTGATCGAACGCCTGCCCAACCACGCCAAAGACGAGCTGGGCATGCCCGATGCCTGCCTGCTCTTCTTTGACACAGTGCTGGCCTTCGACCACGTTAAGAAGCAAATTCTTCTGGTGGCCACCGCCGACCTGCAACGCAAAAAACCACGCGCCGCCTATACCGATGCGCTGCGCCGCATTCAAGCCATGGAGCGCAAGCTGGCCCGTCAATTGCCGCGCACCAAGAGCCGCGCCGTGCCCGGCAAGCTGAACCTGCGCCCGCGCACCGCCAAAAAAGATTACCTGGCCGGAGTGCGCCGCGTGCAGCAATACATCAAGGCTGGCGACATCTTCCAGGCCGTGCTTTCGCAGCGCTTTGATGTCACGCCCGGCGTTGATCCCTTCTCCATCTACCGCGCGCTGCGCATCGTCAATCCATCGCCGTATATGTACTTCCTGCGCTTTGGCTTGAAGAAACCCGGCGACACGCACATCGCTGGCTCCTCGCCGGAGCTGCTGGTG
>DAHUZD010000182.1 GCA_027306745.1 Acidobacteriaceae bacterium | reverse complement strand
CCAAGGCAGCCTTCGCGCTGCTGGCAGCCTTGTTGTGCAGCGCGCCGGTCGCGGTGCAGGCGCAGGTGCAGAATGCGCAGGCTGGCCAGTGGAGCAACAAGGGAGGCACCGGCTTTACGCTGCACGTCAATACGGATTTGGTGCTGACCAATGTGGTAGTGCGCGACAAAAAGACGGGTCAGATCGTGAGTGGTCTGACGGCGAAAGACTTTACCGTGCTGGAAAACGGCAAGCCGCAGCAGATTCGTACGCTGGACTATGAGAGCGTCGATGCGGTGACCGCGCCTGCCGAAGGCACGGTGAGTGGCACGAGCGCCACGGCAACGCCAGTGTTCAACGCCAGGGGAGGCGTGGATGAAAAGGCGCTGGAAAATCACCGGCTCATCGTGCTGATGTTTGACCTCAGCTCGATGGAGGTTGAGGATTTGGATCGCGCCCTGGCTGCGGCGCGGCATTACGTCAACGATCAAATGCAGCCGGCAGATTTGGTGGCGCTGGTTTCCTATGGAACTTCGCCGACAGTGGATCAGGATTTTACCGCGGACAAAACAGTGTTGCTGCGCGGACTGGCGCGCTACAGCGGCATCGAAGGCCAGGGCTTGCAGGCTGGCGGCACCGGCTCCACCAATGGGACAGCGGACGTGGGCGCATCCTACACGCCGGATGAAAACGAATACAACTACATCAACATTGATCTGAAGCTGTACGCGATTGCAGACATCGCAAAATCACTGGAGCGCATCAACGCGAAAAAGTCTCTGCTGTTTTTCTCCGGCGGGCTGACTCGCACCGGCATTGAAAATCAGGCCTCGTTGCACGCCGCCGTCAACGCCGCTGTACGCGCGAATATGTCCATCTATAGTGCGGACATTCGCGGTTTGCAGGCGCTGCCGCCGGTGGGGGATTCGCAAACCGGCAGCTTGCAGGGCAATGCGGCCTATAGCGGCGCAGCCGTGCAGAACCAGTTGGATTCCAACTTCGATTCGCAGGAAACGCTTTCTACCATGGCTTCGGATACAGGCGGCAAAGCGTTTTTTGACACCAACAATTTCGCCCCGGCCTTTACGCGCATCCAGCGTGATACGGCGGCGTATTACATGATCGGTTTCCGGTCCAGCAATCTTGCGCGCGACGGCAAGTACCGCCGCTTGACGATTCGCGTGCATCGCAACGGAGTCAGGCTGGAGTACCGGCCCGGCTACTTCGCGCCTGCCGACTTCCGCCACACCACACATGAAGACCGCGAGCGTGAACTGGAAGCGCAGTTGGACAGTGACCTGCCCGCTACCGATCTGCTGGTTTACCTGGACGCTTTTTATTTCCGTACCGGCGACAACAGCTTTTTTGTTCCCATTTCGCTGATCGTGCCCGGCTCGCAGATTCCTTTTACGCAGAAGAGCGACAAGGACAAGGCCACGCTGGATGTGATTGGTGTGGTGAAGAATCGCGCGAATGTGGAAGTGGGCAATGTGCGCGACACGGTCAAGTTGAAGCTGAGCGCAAGTCAGCAGGTGCGGCAGAAGAACGTGCAGTACACCACCGGCTTTACGCTGGTGCCGGGTACGTATCACTTGAAGTTCATCGTGCGCGAAAACGAAACGGGACAGATGGGATCCTTTGAAGCCGACATCACCATCCCGGAGTACAAGAAGAACGCGCTCAAGCTCAGCTCTGTGGTGCTCTCCAGCCAAAGCATTCCCTTTGCCAAAAAGAGCATCGACCCCCTGGTGCGCGATGGCGTGGAATGGGTACCCAATGTTGCGCATGTCTTTGCCGCCAATCAGCACTTGTATTTGCTCTATGAGGTTTATGATCCGGCGCGCGCTGCCGCAGTCAAAGACGGCAAAGTTCAACCATCCGCTGGCGATGCTGCCGAGGTTCCCGTGCGTGTGTTGAGCAGCGCAGAGTTTCTGGACGGAACGCGCAAGGTTTACGCCACGCCTTTGCTGGAGGCCACACGCATCAACCTGCCGCAGCGCGACGCGGTTTCGTTTTTGCTGGATGTGCCGCTGGATAAGTTGCCGCCGGGTCTGTACACCTGCCAGGTGACGGTGATCGATGACGCTGCCGGAGCGTATGCCTTTCCGCGGTTGGCCTTGCGCGTGCGCCCGGCGGGTACGGAATCTGCCTCAGGCGCTCCATCGAAAGGCGCGGAGAAAACCCTGTGGTAGTGCGGGCTTGAGGGCGCGCCACTTCTCTGGGGAATTCATCTGCAGAAATCGCGCGATGTTTTATTGGGCTGAAGGAAGCGCAGTGTCAGCCGAGGTCTCCGGCTTGCCGAATCCATACGGACAATGGCGGCAGCCCGACTGGCAGCAGTAGCCGCGCTTGCGATGGTAGGCCTCGGTGAAGACCATGTACGGGCCGTCCATGTAGAAATCCTCGTCGCTGGTACAGTCTTTTGGCTGGGGCTTCTCGTGCATTGTAATTTTTCTCTACGTCTGCGCCGGAGTGCTGGCGGCTCTGCGCCCGCGCAGGCGGCTGAGCAATTGCTGCGGCAGTGTGGAGCCGGTGGCGGCCAGCAGTCCCCAACTCAGCACAAACCAGAGCACGGAGCCAGCGGCGAGTTGCAGCATATCCCCACGGTATCCCAGGGCCGTCGGCAGATGCCGCAGCATCCAGACCGCGCCTGCACCGGCCAGGCCAGCAGCGGCCAGGGCGCGCGCCATCTCTGCGTACTCCAATTCACGCAGCCGGACGAGGCCCCGTGCGTTTAACAACAGCGCCAGCGCAAGAGTCTGTGCGGTTATGCCAGTACCGGAGGCCAGCGCCAGACCCACTCCACCCCAGCGGTGAAAGAAAAATCCGTAGAGTGGAACCGAAGCAGCAGCAATCAGCGTGCTGGCGGCCATGGGCGTCAGCGTATTGCCTGCCGCATAAAAAGCCCGCGCGTACAGTGCCTGCGCCGACCACAAAGCGAGCGAGAGCGCGAAGAGCGCAAAGTAGAGCGCCGTGGTTTGCACATCCGCTGCGTGAAAGGAGCCGCCGCGCAGCACCAGATCGATCGCCGGATGAGCCAGGGCGATCATCCACGCGGAAAGCAGAAACGCAAAGGCGAAGATGCGCGTGATGGAGCGATTGACGGCGGAGGAGAACTCACGCAGCAGGCCCTTGCCGGCCAGCGAGGCGAAGAAGGGCAGCGAAGCCGCTCCCGCTGCCTGGCCGAGCATGGCCATCGGCATACTGAAGAGCCGCTTGGCGTAGCTGAGGCGCGCAATTTCTCCGCGCGCGTGCGAGGCGAAGTAGGAGAGGATCCATGTGTCAGCGGTGACCAGCGAGACGCCGATCATCAATGGAATGGACAGGCGCAGCCACTCCCGCAGCGCCGGGTGCGACCAGCGGGGTAGAAAGCGCAGACGCAGACCGGTGCGGTGCGCTCCCAGCGCGTTCAACAGAAACCAGCCGATCGATGCGCCAGCCAGCGCGCCCAGCGCCAACGAGGAGACGCCGAAGCGGTGCGCCAGCAGCACCGCGCCCGCGATGATGCCCACGTTGTATAGCAGCGGAGCCAGCGCCTGATAGGTGAATTGTTTGTGCACCATTTGCACGGCGGCCAGCACGCCACCGGCAAAAAAGAAGAGCTGCGCGGGCAGCAAAATGCGCGTCATGTGCGTGCACAGCGCGGCTGTGGGTGCATCAAAGCCAGGAAAAAAAATGTGCGTGTACTGCGGAGCGAAAAACTCCGCCAGCACCACGGCGACGGTCAGCACAAAGAGCACCGTGCTCAGAATCACAGAGACGGCATCATCCGCCTCTGCGTTCTTGCCCTGCTCGCGGTAGTGGCTGAGCAGCGTGATGATGGAGATCGACGCCACGCCACCGACGAGAAAATAGGTAATCATCTCCGGCAACTGAAAGGCTGCGCGGTAGGCGTCGGTTTGTGCGCCTGCGCCAAAGTAAAAGGCGATGATCTTCTCGCGCACCAATCCGATGACACGCGACAGAAACGTGGAGGCCATTAGCAACAGCGCAGCGGAAAAGACCGTGTGCTGGTGCGAACTGCGCAGCCAGCCGAGCCTGCTGGAGGCTGGCTGCGGCTGCGTAGACTCCGTTTGAGGATTCGCGTCCATGCGTAGGCATGATTGTAGCGGCTGGTGCTGCTGGCGTGCGCCGCTTAGCCGCCACACTTACAATCGCCCGGTGGGATGGGCGCGGATTCCGGGGTCGCTTCCTCTGTCAGCGGTTGATAATAGCGCGCGGCTGTGTCGGCGCAGCCATGGCAGAGGGTTTGCCCTTCGCGCAGAATGAAGCGGTCGTAGTTGATGCCTTCGCCGCAAATGGCGCAGGCAGTGCGCCCGGATTTGTAGCCGGGAAACTCGCGTGCATCGAGCGGCACCCGCACCCAGGCTTCTGCGAAAAGAGTTTCGTCCGACAATTCACGATAGGCCAGCATCTGCTGCTGATTTTTATTTTCGATTTCAGGATGCAGCGCGCGCGCGGCCTCTTTGCTGGACTCCTTGGCGGCGATGCGAATGGCGCGGCCCGTGGCCAAGTCCACAAAGGTGGCGGCCATTTTTCCCCAGTCGCGGAACTTGAGTGCGCGCTTGCCCAAGCGGCAGCCCGTCACCACGGCAATGGCATCTGTCGCGCACCGATCAATCTCGACAAAAGTGACCAGGCGTTTGCGGTCGGCTCCGCGCGGGTCGCAGATGCCTAGCCGTTCGCAACCGCGCAGGGCCATGCGTACACCCAGCACTTGCCCCGCGCACAGGTGCCCGTGTGCAATTTCGGCCAGCCGCAACAACTCGTCCAAACTCTCCATTCCGTTGAGTATGCACCAATCCTTCGCCGTGACCAACCGGATTCCAGGAAAAGTGGCCTATTGATCTTGGAAAAATATCCATGATAATAAAACCAATTTTGCGTTAAGATTTCAGCATCGGGGAGGAAGCCGCCATGATCGGTGGAGCGTTTCTCGTGCTTTCAGCAGTACTCATGCAATCCGGTGTGACCAGCTCCGCGCAGATGCCTGCACATGCTGAGCTGCGTTCTGGATCGGTTACCGTGCCCGTGGAGTTCTACAAAAAACATATTTTTCTTACGCTGACCGTGAACGGTGTTCCGGGCATGCAGTTTCTGTTGGACACGGGTGCCAGCGCGGACATATTAGATATGCAAACCGCGCAGGCCCTGGGTTTGAAGCCTGAGGGCGTAGTCAGGGAAAAAGACTTAGGTTTGGGCGATGGACGTGTGACTGTGGCCGCGGCCAAAGATGTGGATGTAGAGTTGGACCACACGCAGATTGCACATACTTTGACGCTGGTGGACCTGCATGGCTTGGCCGAGGCTTACGTGCATCGCATCGATGGCATTCTGGGCTTTCCGTTGTTGAACCGGTATGCAGTTGCGTTGGACTTTCAACGGCAAATGCTCACGCTGACCCCGACACAGGACTTCCATTACAAGGGCAAGGGAGATGTTCTGGCTCTGGCGGACAAGAAGCACTCGACCAACGTGCGCATCTCTATCGATACGGCGCGGCATGACCAGCGCCAGGCTATCGTTGCCGTAGACACGGGCAGTGATGTGACATTGATGCTCTACCCCAACTACGTTTACAAGGCGCACATGGATGGAGCTTTTCTCAACTCGCACACGTTTCTTGCGTATGGGTTGGGCGGATATTTCCCTGTGCAGATGGGTCTGCTGCCCTCCATGAACATGGGGTCGCTGCAAACCACGGGCATGACCATCTTTACAATGCCTGCCTCCCCTCCGTTGGTGAAGAAAAAGAAGATGACCTGCGGAGTGGTCGGCATGGCCTACCTGACCAACTTCAGCAAGGTGATCTTTGACGTGCCGCATGGGCACATGATTCTCGAATTAAAGCCGGAGGCCGCCGTGGCCAAACCCATCGGGCCGCCGCCGCTGTCGGTGTCACGGCAAAGCCTGCTGTTGCCCTAGACGGCATCAGAATATATCGATGCCGTAAGACGCTATTCGATAACGGCGACCTTGGCGCGTTTGCCTGTGCGAATGGCCAGCTTGGCGGGCAGTGTGTCCAGGCGGATCCACGGCGCGGTGTGCAGCGCATCGGCAATGTGCACCGAGTTGCTCTTGAGCCTGCGCGCTGCGTCTGTGGCGGAGTCAGCCAAGGCGCAGTGCACCAGCAGTTTGTCCGCACGCACGGAGCTTGTCTCTGCATTCCAGCCCAGCACATCCTTGCCGATGCGCACCTCTTCGGCACTCTCGGGCATCTCGCGCTTTTGAAACTGACGCGCCCAATCGGCGTCGGCCTGTTGCGCGGCGGCCTCGGAATGGAAGCCAGCGGTAATCGTTCGCGCCAACTTCTTCTTCGCCTCCATCGGATGCAAAGCTCCGCTGGAGACCTGTTGCCGCATCTGCTCAATCTCCTGCGGGCGCAGATCGGTCAGCAGCGTACAGTAGCGCCACATCAACTCGTCGGAGATGGACATTAGCTTGCCGTACATTTCGAAGGGCGGCTCTTGAATGCCGATGGCGTTGCCCAGCGACTTCGACATCTTCTGCACGCCGTCCAAGCCTTCAAGAATCGGCATGGTCAGCACAATCTGCGAAGGCTGGGCGTAGTGGCGCTGCAATTCACGGCCCACCAGCAGATTGAATTTTTGATCGGTGCCGCCCATCTCCACATCGGCTTCGAGTGCCACAGAGTCATAGCCCTGCGCCAGCGGATAGAGCAGCTCATGCAGGCTGATGGGCTGCTCGGCGTTGAAGCGCTGGTGAAAGTCCTCGCGCTCCAGCATCTGCGAAACGGTGTACTTCGCCGCCAAGCGGATGATGCCCTCAAATCCCAGCTTATCCAGCCATTCGGAGTTGTAGCGCACCTCGGTTTTGTCCGCATCGAGAATCTTGAAGACCTGCGCCTTGTAGGTGGCCGCGTTTTTGTCCAATTCCTCGCGCGAGAGAGGCTTGCGCGTCACCGAGCGCCCGGTGGGGTCGCCGATCAGGCCGGTAAAGTCGCCAATCAAAAAGACGATGGTGTGGCCCATGTCCTGAAAGTGTTTCAGCTTGCGGATGAGCACGGTGTGGCCCAGGTGCAGGTCGGGGGCGGTGGGGTCGAAGCCGG
>DAHUZD010000013.1 GCA_027306745.1 Acidobacteriaceae bacterium | reverse complement strand
CACGGCGCTGCTCAGCTTTTTGGGCACGCTGCTCGGCGTGGCCTGCGCAGTGGTCTTTGGTGTGCTCTTCGTCAAAGGCAGCCTGCGCATCAATCTGCAACGCTTCTTCCGCGTCACGGCGGTCATTCTCTACTTTGTCGTCTTTCAACTGGTCATTTCCGGCCTGCATGAACTTTCAGAAAACGGCGTGCTGCCCTCCAGCCACACCGAGATGCGCTTCATCGGCCCCATCGTGCGCAATGATTTCTTCTTCTTCATCACCATGCTGGCGCTGGCCGCATTGATGGTGCTCTACGAATACCGCAAGCGCGTGGCCGAGCCGATGGAGATCAGCGCAGCGGCCACTTCCGTCGAGCGGCGCAAGGCCGCATGGCAGGCCCGGCGCGAACGGCTCTGGATGGGCGCGGTCTGCACCGCCAGCTTTGTCTTCATCTTTCTGGTCACCGCACAATTTATCTACGCCAAAAGCACCACAGCGCTTTCGCCCGCCGCGCCCGTCACCCTGGTCGGCGATCAAGTCAGCGTGCCCGTCTCGCAGGTACAAGACGACAACCTGCACCGCTACGTGGTCAAGGTGAATGGAACCAACGTCCGCTTTCTGCTCTTCCGCAAGCCCGATGGCACACTCGTCAGCGTGGCCGACGCCTGCCAGATCTGCGGCCCGGTTGGCTTTTATAAAAGCGGCGACAATATCATTTGCAAACTCTGCGCCTCGCCGGTGAGTGCGCAGACCATCGGCCAGCCCGGCGGCTGCAACCCCGTGCCGCTCGGCTCCACCATCGCTGGTGGATTTGTTTTGATCCCAGCACGCAACTTGGAGGCGCTCGTTCCCGTCTTTTCAAAAAAGTAGGGTGCGCGCGGATATGCAATGTTCTTTCGTCTGCTCCTCGAAAGCCTGGTGCGGCAACGGCGGCGCAAGCTGCTGGCGGCCTCGGCGATTCTGCTGGGCACGGCCACGGTGACCGCCATGCTGGCCATCGGTGCCAGCGTGGGCGACAAAATGAATCAGGAGCTTTCCTCCTACGGCGCCAACCTGGTCATCTATCCCAAGGCAGACACGCTCGATGTTGAAGTGGGCGGCGTCAGCATCCGCCCGGCCAACGCGGGCAGCTATTTGCATGAAAGCGATTTGCCCAAACTGAAAGGCATCTTCTGGCGCAATAACATTCTCAACTTGTCACCCGAATTGCCACTGCAAGTCGCCGTATCGCAGCCCATCGCAACGCAGACGGTCACAGCACCCGCCATCGGCCTGTGGTTCCATCACACGCTGCGCTATGGCACGGAAAGCTACACCATGGGCGCGCCCGCCATGCACCGCTGGTGGCATCTCGCAGGCGCATGGCCTGCGGATGCAGCGCTCGACCAGGCCGCGCTTGGCAATGAATTGGCCGCGCAACTGCACGCTGCCCCCGGCGATTCGCTCAGGCTCAACGGAGTGCCTGTGCGCATCACCGGCGTGGTGACCAGTGGCGATGCCACGGATCGTGAGCTGCTCCTGCCTCTGGCGCTGGCGCAAAAACTCAGCGGCCAGCCCGATGCCGTGCGCCGCGTCGAGGTGCAGGCTCTCACGAAGCCGGAGGACGCGTTGGCGCGCCGCAATCCAGACTCGCTCTCGCCCGCGCTGCATGACCGCTGGTACTGCTCGCCCTACGCCAACTCCATTGCCTATCAGATTCAGGAGGCTCTGCCCAACGCGCGCGCTGAGCAAATCCGCCGCATCGCCCAGGGAGAAAGCACAGTGCTCAAAAGCATCTCGGGCCTCATGTGGCTGGTGGCTCTGGCCGCGTTGCTGGCCGCCTCCTTTGCCGTGGCTGCATCCATGACCACCGCCATTTTGGAGCGCAAGCAGGAGATTGGACTGATGCGCGCGCTGGGCGCATCGCAGTTTTCCGTCGCCAGCCTGCTGTTTGCTGAAACGGTGCTGCTATCTCTGCTCAGTGGAGCGCTAGGCTATCTGCTGGGTTCTCTGCTGGCCGCGCGTGTGGGTCGGCAAATTTTTCAAAGCACCATCGCCTTCAACCCTGTGCTGCTGCCGGCTGCACTGGGCCTCGCGCTTTTGGTCTCCATCGCTGGCGGAGCGCCGTCTGTGCTGCGCACGCTGGGCATGCAGCCAGCGGCCGTGCTGCGGGAGGATGTATGAGGCGCGCGCGATTTTCCCTGGCCTACATCGTTCGCCGCGGCCTGCTGCACCGGCGAGTGCGCTCACTGGCCGCCCTGCTGGCGCACACCGTCAGCGCCGCCGTGGCCACGGCACTACTCACGCTCTACGTTTCGGTGAACCGCCAACTGCATCAGCAATTCCGCGCCTGTGGAGCCAACATTCTTCTCACCGCGCCGGACG
>DAHUZD010000160.1 GCA_027306745.1 Acidobacteriaceae bacterium | reverse complement strand
AACGGTGCGCGCTTTTGCCATTGCCGTCGGCAAGCCTAATGATCTGACTCTGCTGACATTGCTGACCTATGCCGACATTCAATCTGTCCACCCGGATGCGATGACGCCGTGGAAGGCAGAAAATATCTGGCGGCTGTACATCGCCACGGCCAATCATTTGGATCGCAGTGTGGATGATGCCCGCATCGACTGGGTTGCTGATCCAGAGATGATGCGCCGTCTGGGCAAGCTGGTGCCAGAGGATCGCGCCGCCGTGCAGGTGTTTCTGGATGGTCTGCCTCAGCGCTACCTGCGCACTCGTTCACCCAAAGACGTGCTGGACCACTGGCAGATGGCGGCCAAGCTGGCTGTTTCTCCCGCCGAGGTCAGCGTGCACCGGGCCGGCGGCTGGTGGGAGTGCACCGTGGTGACGCGCGACCGCGCTTTTCTCTTTACAGACCTGGCCGGTGCGTTGATGGCCTGGGGCATGGACATTCTCAAGGCCGACGCATTCTCCAACAGCAACGGCGTCGTCATTGATAGCTTCCGTTTTCTGGACCGTTACCGCACGCTGGAACTGAATCCTGGCGAGGATCAGCGCTTTGCCACAAGCTTGGGCGATGTGGCCAGCGGCAAGTCGCCAGTGGAAAATCTGCTGGCCGCGCGCGCACACACCTCCAAGGCCAAGCCGGGGCGTCGGCGCATCGCCACGCGCTTGGAGTTCGACGATGTTTCCTCCTCGCACAGCACGGTGCTGGAGGTTGTGGCGCAGGATATGCCCGGCCTGCTGCGCATCATCACCTATGCCATTGCGCAGGCGCAGTGCAACATCGGCGTGGCGCTCATCGACACCGAAGGCGAAGTGGCCATAGACGTGTTTTATCTGACACAGAACGGCGGCAAGCTGCCCGTCGAGGTGCAGCGTCAGTTGCTGGAGGCGCTCAAAGCATCGCTGCCCACCGGCGGTGATGCGGCTCCGGCTCGCGCACGCGCTCGCTGAAAAACCTTCAGCAGCATGGCGCTGGTTAAACGTCCGGTATTCGTGTTTTGCAGCGAGGGATGGTAGCTGGCCAGCAGGTGCCGCCCCTCCGGCAGCGCATACTCGGCTCCATGGGCAAAGGCCAGCTCGCGCTTGCTGGTAATTCTCCCTGTGCGCAGTAGGTGGGCCACGTATCCATCGAAGGCGATTTTCCCCAGGCAGACGGCCACGCGCGCGTTGGGCAACAGAGCCATCTCTTCATCCAAATGGGAAGCACAGTTGTGCAACTCCTCCAGCGACGGCTTGTTGTCGGGCGGGGCACAGCGCACCACCGCGGTGATCCATAGCTCGTGCAGGCGCAGGCCGTCTTCGCGCGAGGTTGCCTTGGGCTGCGAGGCCAAGCCTGCGGCATGCAGCACCGGGTAGAGAAAGTCCCCGGAGCCATCGCCGGTAAAGGGCCGCCCGGTGCGGTTGGAGCCATGTGCGCCTGGGGCCAAGCCGACAGCCACCATGCGCGCCTGCGGATCGCCAAAACTGGGAACCGGCCGCGCCCAATACTCCCAATCCAAATAGGCCCGGCGTTTGGTCTGGCCGATCTGCTGACAGTACGTGCGCAGACGGGTGCAGCGGGCGCAATGCGTCAAGCGATTGCACCAATCTTGCAGCGCAAGGGCGGTTGCATCCTGCGGGGTATTGTCTGGCGAGGTTCCACTACGGGGCACGGGGAGATTCTATCGCCGGTATCGATCCAGTTTCCAGGCGTTCTTTTCTAGTGAAATTCTTCAGGGCCAATGCTATGGTTATGCCAGCTTGATCGCAGTAGTACGAAACGGAGTCCGCAGGAATGCGGGGCTGGCAGACGGGGAGGACGGCTGCAAGGCTCTGGCTGCGGCTAAAAATATAAAATCCATGAATCGGGGTCGGCGGGGATGAAGAGATTCGATTCGATTTACAAAGGAATTGTGTGGATGGCTGCTGGATTCCTTGTTACAACAAGCGGTTGCAAAAAAGGCGGGGATTCCGGCGGAGGTGCGCCAGCCGCAACGGCCACGCAGGTTTGGCCAGAGATCGGCACACAAAAAGTGATTGTGCTCAAACGCAGCCGTACCGGCGACGGCTCCCACCCGGAATTTTTGAGCGCCACGCTGGCCCCAGGTCGCGGCATGAACGTTTTGCAGATCACCGCTTGGCTGCCCGGCAAGGGCGAAGTGCCGCTGCTGGCGACTCCATCGATTGAGGAAGCAGCCAAGGCCCTGAATGTGGACGCTCCCGACGGCCCGGGCAACAGCAGCTTCTCTATGGGAGGAGCGATTCTGTTTCCATTCGCCAATCGCCTGACAGGAACCCTGTCCGCCAACAAGCAGACCGAGACCGTCACCTGGCAGGACAGCACCGCGCA
>DAHUZD010000080.1 GCA_027306745.1 Acidobacteriaceae bacterium | reverse complement strand
GAATCCACGGCGCGCGTGGCCGCGGGCGCTGTGGCCAAGCAGATTTTGGAGCCGTTGGGCATTCAGGTGGCCAGCCATGTGATCCGCGTGGGTAGCGCCGAACTGGAACGGGATGCGGAGTGGGCGGAGATTGCTGCACTTCTGAATAAAGATGAAGTCCTGCTGAACTGTGTGGATGCAGAAGCCGAACAGCGCATGAAGGCTGCGGTCGATGCAGTGCTGCGCACCGGCGATTCCATTGGCGGAGTCTTTGTAGTGGTGGCGCATGGCGTGCCGCCAGGTCTGGGCACCTACGCCAATTGGGACGAGCGACTGGACACCGTGCTGGCGGCTTCGGTGATGTCACTGCAAGCGGTAAAAGCCGTGGAGATTGGCCGTGGAGTGACTGCGGCGGCTTCGCTCGGCTCTGAGGTGCATGATCCGATTTTGTACGCGCAGGAGCCAGTGGACCCGGCTGCACCGCCCTTCACCCGGTTTCAGCGTGAACAGAACAATGCCGGTGGCATCGAAGGCGGCATTTCCAATGGCGAAGATGTGATTGTGCGTGGATACTTGAAGCCGATCTCCACACTGCGCCGTCCGCTGGGTTCGGTCAGCTTTGAGACGCGAGAGCCGGTCAAGGCGGCCTATGAACGCTCCGATGTATGCGTAGTGCCAGCGGCAGGCGTGGCGGCGGAGGCGATGGTTGCACTGACACTGGCCAAGGCGGTGTTGGAAAAATTTGGCGGCGATTCTCTGCGCGAGATGCAACGCAATTATCAAGGCTACTGCGAGCAGATTCGCAGGTTCTAGCTCTGGAAGCGTACGGAAATGATCTACGAGATTGTGAAATATCCCGATCCGGTTCTGCAACGGCCCACCGAGCCGGTGACGGAGTTTGATTCCAAATTGCGCAGACTGGTGGAAGATATGTTTGCCTCCATGTACGAGGCGCATGGCATTGGGCTGGCCGCGCCGCAGATCGGCATCTCTAAACGTTTGACGGTGATCGATCTCAGCTTTCAGAAAAATCCAGAAGAGAAGATCGTTCTGATCAACCCGAAGATTGTCGCTACCGAAGGCAAGCAGTACGAAGAAGAGGGCTGCTTGAGCCTGCCGGACATCCGCGACAAGGTGCGCCGCGCCGCGCACGTCAAAGTGCAAGCGCAGGATGTTCAGGGCAAGCCCTTCGAGATGGAAGGCGAAGAACTGCTGGCGCGCGCTTTTCAACATGAGATTGACCACTTGGATGGAATTTTGTTCTTTGACCGGCTGAGTCGGCTGAAGCGAGATCTGCAATTGCGCAAGATTCGCAAAATGATGCAAGCGGGCGAGTGGTAGCCGACCATGCGTCTGGTCTTTTGCGGAACGCCGACATTTGCCGTGCCCACTCTGCACGCTGTTTTGGCGGCTGGGCACACGGTTGAGCTGGTGCTGACGCAGCCAGATCGCGCCAGTGGCCGCGGGCTGGAGCCAAAGTTTTCCGCAGTCAAACAAGCCGCGCTCAAACTGGGCCTGGCGGTTTTGCAGCCTGAAGCAATCCGCAACAATGACGAGTTGCGCGAGCGTCTATGCGCCGTTGCTGCGGATGCAATTCTTGTCGTCGCCTACGGACGCATCATTCCGCCATGGATGCTGGCGCTTCCCAAACACGGCAATTTGAATCTGCATGCATCGTTGCTGCCTAAGTACCGCGGAGCCGCACCCATTCAATGGGCCATTGCGCGCGGGGAGCAGGAAACAGGCGTCACGACCATGCGCATTGACGAAGGTCTGGACACAGGGCCGATGCTTTTGCAGCGCGCGGTGCCAATCGCGCCCGATCAAACTGCGGCAGAGTTGTCGCCGGTCTTGGCGGAAACTGGTGCAAAGTTGATGGTGGAGACGCTGATCGCGCTCAAGCAAGGCAATCTTGTACCGGAATCACAGCAAAATGCGCTGGCTACGCAGGCTCCCATTTTGCAGCGGGAAGACGGACACATCAACGCTGCGCGCGGCGCGGCGGAAATCTACAACCGTTGGCGGGGCTTTCAACCATGGCCGGGGGCGTATGGATGGCTGCGCGAAAAGAAATTGACTATCCGGCATATGCGCAGATCGCTCCGCGCAAGCCATGGCAATTTGCCAATGGGGACGCTGCACATGCAAGATGCGCAACTACTGTTGCGATGCGGTGACGGAGATGACGTGGAGTTGGCCGAAGTGCAGATGGAAGGCAAGCGCAGCATGACAGCGCAGGAATTTTTACGCGGCCATGCGCTCTTGCCCGGCGAACGGCTCGGCTAGACGGCGCGGCCTTGTGCGCTAGGGTTCAACCACAAGGCGCACTTCTGCGCCGGCTTCAACGCGGCTGCCTGCATCGGGTACCTGTCCGCTCACGATTCCGCTGGCGTAAAGATTGTCATGAGCCTGCTGCACTGGAGCCAACAGAAAGCCTGCCTGTAAAACTGTTTGCGACGCGGTGGTATAGGGTTCCCCGATGAGATTAGGCATGGCGTAAGCCTGCGCGCTGGCAGATGTGGGCGCGGCCAGCAGCAAATCCATGCGCGGGCTTTCCACGGCTGTGGCGTGCGCCGTTGGGCTTTGCGCGATCACCGTATCCGCCAGTGCTAGTGAAAAGGGAAGCGTATTCACGTCGCCCAGCTTGAAGCAAGAACGACGGACGGTGATAATGGCCAGGCGCGCATCCATGCCAACAACGTCAGGCACGCTGACCGTTTGCGGCCCGAGGCTCTCCGCTACGCGCACCTTCCACATGCGCCGCACAGAAACGCCAGCCTGCGGCTGCTGGTGCAAAATGCGCCCGGCGGGTGTGTTGGGGTTGTAGTTGTGGTCGGCAACCTCCAGTTGCAGACCCTGCGCGTGCACTGCATCCAGGGCTTGCGCAAGAGTCATTCCTGCCAGCGAAGGCACGCGCACCTCGGCACCATGAATGGCCAGCCGCATCGCCGCCAGAGCGGAGACCAGGGCGATGCCAAGGAGCACGATGCCTGCCAGCAGGGTTTGAAAAACATTGCGCATAGAGATTCTTAATCTACATATTCAATCACGTATTCAATGTGCGCGGTTTTGCAAACCATGCCAGCCACGGAGCAGTATTTGGTTTCAGACAGGTGCACGGCATCTTCCATGGCTTTGTGGGAGACGTTGCCGCTGACGCGATAGACGAGCCGAACCTGCGTAAAGACCTTGGGCGGCTCTGTGGCCTGCTCAGCTTCTGCAGAGACACTGAGGCCTGTAAATGGCTCCCGCTTTTTACGCAGGATGGAGATGACATCAATGGCCGTGCAGCCGCACAGGCCCATCAGCACGACCTCCATCGGGCTGGCTCCGTGGGTGTGCGCCGGATCGCCGTCGAATAATACAGTGTGGCCGCTGTGCGAGGTTGCGTCGAAGAGCATTTCACTCTTCCAGGTTGCGAGGGCTTTCATGGGGTTTCTCCTTATCTGGGCTGTATCATCTGCGGTTGTCGCTGCTGGGTTCAGGATGAATGAAGACGCGCGCGACCTGCGGCAAGTCAGCCTTCACCGCATCCTCCAGGCGCGTGATGACGGTGTGTACCACGGACATCGGCGTCTCATCGTTTAGCGTGCAGTGGCAGGTGACCTGCAAGGCTCCACCGAGCCGGTTCATGGTGACGTCGTGCACATCAACAATTTCCGGCATGCGATTGGCGATTTCGCGCAGACGCACTTCCAAGGCGCGGTCGGATGTACGCTGCGCATCGCGCTCAATGGTGGAGTGCTCGCTTTCGATGTGCGTCAGAATGGATTGAATCTCAGGTATCTCGGCGCGTATGTCCGCTTCCATGGTCGTGGCCAGGTCATGCGCAGCGCGCAGTGTTAGTGTTTCTGGCACTTCCAGGTGCTGCTCCAGATGCAAATGTCCGCGCCAGTCCTGCACGCTGACGTCGTGCACGGACAAACTATTGTTCGCAGCGACAGCGCGCACACGGTCAAAAATGCTTTCCTTGTTGCTGGCGCGGGGCACTGCGTAGGTGATAACGTCCGCCTCAGGCAGCAGACGGTGTACGGCTTCTGCAACGGCCTCTTTAATCGCCTCAGAGCGTTGAAAGCTGATGTTTCGCGGCATGGCCAGTTTGAGATCTACAAAAAAACGGTTGCCGCTGCTGCGCAGGCGCAGACGCTCCACAGACAAAATTCCTTCCGTGCGACCAACGGCCTCAAGCAATTTTCTGTGCATCTCCGTCGGTGCTGTATCGATGAGCACGTCAATGGCCTTGCGCGTCAGGCCCCAGCAAACTTTCAGGATGATGACGGAGACAAGAATCGCGGCCAGTGGGTCTCCCAGGCGCATCCAAGTTAGATGCAGGCGAGAGCCAAGGCCGTTCAAAGCCAAGCCAACAATGACGGCAAAGCTGGACCAGATGTCTGTGCCGAAATGGACGGCATCGGCCTCTAGCGCAGCGCTGCCCGTGTGGCTGGCAGTATGGGCCAGCGAACGCGAGCGCAGAAAATCCACGCTCATCGAAAGCAGCAGAACGGCAAATGGCCACGGCGAGTTGTGGACGACTACGTTCGGTTCAAAGATGCGGTGAATGGACTCGTAAACAATCCAGACCACGGAGCCAAACATCAGAATCGTCTCAGTAAATGCCGCAAGATTTTCAATCTTTGCATGGCCGTAGGGATGATCCTCATCCGCAGGGCGATCGGCCAGAGTGACAGACATTAACGTGATGGCCGATGCCAGCAGGTCCAACGCAGAGTGCGCGGCCTCTGAGTACATGCCAATGCTGTGGCTGGCGATGCCGGTGAGCAGCTTGAGCAGAGTGATGCCGGTGGCGGCGGCAACGGACATAACAGCCGTGCGTGTCTTCGGCGTGTTGAATGTTGCTGGAACCGGCTGTGCGCTTGTGCGGGTCATGCGGATTCCTGGACGCTGCGACGTCTGCGGCTATGCTTTCACGCCACGGTACAGCCCGGCAATGCCAAAGGTGTACGGCGTCCATGAGAGATTTTCAAATCCGCACTGGCGCATCATGGCCAGCATTTCCTGTGGAGGCGGAAAACGAAGCACGGACTGCGGCAGATATTCATAGGCGCTGGAGGCGCCGGAGAGCCATGCGCCGATCCGCGGAAGAATGTGTTGAAAGTAAATTGGGTAGAGCGCGCCCATAATCCCTTGCGGCTGGCTAAAGTCGAGGATGCCTACTTCGCCGCCGCGGCGTAGCACGCGATGAATTTCGCTGAGGCCCGCCGTGTAGTTGGCTAGGTTGCGAAAGCCAAAGGCAATCGTGAGCAGGTGGGCTGTGTTGCTGGCGATAGGCAGGTGCAGCGCGTCGGCCTCCACCAGCGTGGCTCTGCCT
>DAHUZD010000154.1 GCA_027306745.1 Acidobacteriaceae bacterium | reverse complement strand
CCGCATAGAAGACGCAGACCGCTTTCCCGTTGTACAATAATCTTTTCAACCCCCTGTAAGGAAACCATCATGTCGATTCATCCTGTAATGCAGCGCCTGGCCCAGAAACTGGAGCGCAATGACCTGCCCAAGTTTGGCGCTGGCGACACTGTTCGCGTGCAAGTGAAGATCAAGGAAGGCGATAAGGAGCGATTTCAGGCGTTTGAAGGCATCGTGATCGCCTATAAGCGTGGCCCGCAAGGCAGCTTTACCGTGCGCAAGATGAGCTTTGGCCAAGGCGTGGAACGCATTTTCCCCTTCAACAGCAAGGTGGTCGAGAAGGTGGAAAAGATTCGCTCCGCGCGTGTGCGCCGTGCACGCCTGTTCTACCTGCGTGATCTGCGCGTCAAGGCAGCCCGACTGCGCGAAGCCGAATAACGGCTGCCGCAAAGCAATTTTTGTACATCCACAAAGGCCGCGTTCTGCCACGTGCAAAATGCGGCCTTTGCGCGTCCGCACCTCGCGCGCACTACCTTGCGCGGTACACTGCGAACAGATTTGCAGGGATTGCCCATCCGCATGACTCCGGCTTCTCCATCCACCGCTTCGCAGAATAAGATGCAGCGTCTGCGCGCGTTGGTCTGTGACGACAGCCATGAGCGAGCGGCACGACTGCGCGGCGCACAGCGCATTGCCGGTGTCGATGAGGTGGGCCGCGGCGCTTGGTGCGGTCCGGTCGTGGCCGCTGCGGTGATTCTGCCAGAAGACGCGCCGATTGCAGGCCTGCGCGACTCCAAACAACTCAGTGAGCAGCGACGCGAGCAACACGATGCGCGCATCCGCGGCCAAGCCATTGCCGTGGGCATTGGGTATGCCGATGTGGCGGCCATCGATGCCATCAACATTCGCCGGGCCACGCAACAGGCCATGCTGGCGGCCATCGCGCAACTGAATCCACAGCCGGACTTTTTGCTCATCGACGCCGAACAGCTTGACACACCCTGCGCGCAGCAGAAGATCATCCACGGCGATGCGGTGAGCGTGTCGATCGCTGCGGCCTCTATCGTGGCCAAGGTCTACCGCGATGCCTGGCTGCGCGAGCTAGACCGCGACTACCCGCACTATGGCCTGGCCGCGCACAAGGGCTATGGTGTCCCCGCACACCGCAAAGCTCTGCTGGAACACGGCCCGTGCGCACTGCACCGGAAAAGTTTTGCTCCTGTACGTGCGGCGCTGGAACGCAGCGGTTTGCAAGCCGCTGGCAATGCCGTAGGCTAGGGGTGTATGCCGCGCTCTGGATTCTCGAATTCGATGACGATGACCTTTCCACCCTTTGCGGGCGTGGTGCGCCAGTTGATCTATGCCAACTTGGCAGTCTACTTTGGACTGCTGCTGCTGGGCTGGGTGGCTCCAGGGGCGGCCAACACGATTTTGAGTCTGTGCGCACTGACGCCAGTGATGGTGCTGCACGGCGCCATCTGGCAAATTGCGACGTATAGCTTTCTGCACACCGGTCTGTGGACGATTGTCTTCGACATGCTCTCTTTGTGGTTTGTGGGCGCGTACATGGAGGCCATCTACGGTGCGCAGTGGATCACCGAACTTTACGCCGTCAGCGTGCTGGGCGCAGCGCTGGCCACGATTGGCATCAGCTACACAGGCATTCTGCATCTGACGCCTGCGGCGACGACCTTTGGCCCGATGGGTGGCATCTTTGGCCTGCTGGCGGCCTTTGCCGTGCGCATGGGCGACCAGCAATTTCTGCTCTTCCCGCTGCCCATCTCCATCCGCGCAAAATATCTGGTGGTGATTTATATTCTGATCGCTGTGGCCAGCCTATTGCAGGGGCCGGGAGGCTTTGCCTATCTGGCCTATCTGGGCGGCGCGCTGGCTGGATTCTTATATGCGCGACAGGCACCACGGCGGGGCTTTGCCTTTGCATTTTCCGAACGCGCCTACGGACTGCGCAATGCCTACTACCGCTGGAAGCGCAAACGCGCTGCGCGCAAGTTTGAGGTCTACATGCGGCGGCAAAACCGCACGCAAGAAACACCACGCGGATCGCAGGTTCCCGACCCGGACAAACACCGCGACCCCAACGATCGCCGGTGGATGAACTGAAGGCGCTCTACGGTTGTGGCGGCAGGCCGAGCTTGTCTCGCCAGATGATGATGTGATCCTGGGCTGCGCGCGCATCGGGAGCATTGGGCACCAACATCAGATAATTCTGCATGTGTTTCAGCGCGCATTCATAGTCGCCAGATTCTCCGCATAAAACGGCCAGATTGTTCTGTCCATCCGGCCAGGTGGGAAACAGGTTCAGGGCAGCGCGATACTCGGCCATCGCCTTGGGCAGATCCTTTTCCTTGTAAGCGTTTTCTGCCAGAACTTTGTGCACGTAGGCATCCTCGGGCATGGCAGGTTTCACCATGAGCGCGCGCCAGGCATTGGCCTGTTGCAAGAAGGCATTCTGCTGCGCCTGCCGAGCCTGATCCGCCTCTGGCGAGTACTCCCAAACCATGCGGTTGAAACCGCGGATAAAGAGAAACAAATCATCGTTGCTAAAACTCAGGCCACCGATACAGATGGTGGGAGTGTTGTCCCGCGTAAATTGCTCCGCATTCCAGACCGTCTGCCAGTTGGGGATAACCCAGCCTCGATTCTTGGGGCCAGGCTGCACCAAAAGATACGGCATTTGCTTGAAGACATATCGCACCTGCACTGAATACGGAACTTTGCCGCGAAAGCCTCTGTCAAGCGCTCCGCCGTCCACATAGGAGATCGCATCTTTCGTGACGGTGACGTTTTGCAAGGGCGGCCGGTTCACGCAGAAGAAGGTATTGCCGCGGTTGACCCGGCCCAGCACTGTGCGCAGAATGTCCATGGCTTGTGGCACGCTCAACGTGGTGTCAATCTGCGGCGGTGGCGGCGGTGGTGGTGGTTTCTTTCTAGCGTGGGCGGGAGCGGCGGCCAGCACGAGCAGGCCCATGGCAACGACTGCCGGTGCAAGCACCCAGTGCATGGAACGGTTGGATTGCGTCGTCATCAATGGTTCCTCCGTGTACAGCGCATGATTTATTTATGAGAACGTCCGTGCATACAATCCTGCGCATAGGACTATAGATCGTTGCACCTTCACAGAACTCCCCATGCACCGCCACGCATTTAATTTTTTGCAGCTCTTGCGCTGATTCTCCAATAAGTGAAAGGAAAAATCCAGAAAATCTTTTTGGCGCATAGGCAAGTCCGACGTGGCTGGCCATCCAACTGCAAGCCAAAACATTCCATCTCTGGCAGAAGAAAACCCTGCTACACTGCGCGCAAGGCCCCGTCTGCACCCGGCATATCCAGCAGCAGGGGCGGAGAACGTTATGCGCCCAATCTGTTTGCAAAATTGGCTTGTCAGCGGTACAAAACAGTCCCGCTCCATGCGGGCCATCCAGTGG
>DAHUZD010000059.1 GCA_027306745.1 Acidobacteriaceae bacterium | reverse complement strand
GTCGGCGAGACGGCCAGCGTCATGCCCAACAGCACCAGCGCCGCGGCCACGCTGGTCAAAATACCCGTGGCAGCCAGCGCCAACTGCACGCGCGCGGTGGAGGATTGCTCTGCGCTCTCTGGCGTGGTGTGCGCCAGCAGGCCACCAATGGGCAGCAGCAGAATGTTGCGCAGGCGCAGGCCATAATAAGCAGCGGGAATGGCGCGCGCCACCTCCCGCATCAGCACCGCACCCAGCAGCAGCAGCCATAGCGCGACGCCGCGCAGCGCGCCCAAGCCGGCCATCTGCGTGTACATCAGGCTGAGGCCGAGCAGCAAAACAAAAAAGAGATGCAGGCGGATCTCCACGCCCAACCAACGACCCAGTGAAATCGACCAACTGCGCATGGCGTTCCCTCTTGCCGTTATTGTAGAGGCAGAGCCATGCGTGTGATTGCCGGAGAATTCCGTTCGCGTCCGCTGACCGCCCCACGCGGCCGGGGCACGCGCCCCACCAGCGACCGGTTGCGGGAGACGCTCTTCAATATTTTGGCGGCCAGCGTGCCGCAGTCGGTGTTTGTTGACCTGTACGCAGGCACGGGCGCGGTGGGCATTGAGGCGCTCAGCCGGGGGGCAGCCGAGGTGTACTTTGCCGAGACGGCAGCGCCTGCTTTGGCTGCGCTGCGCGCCAATCTGCACACGTTGGGCATCACGGAGCGGTGCAGCGTGGAGACGCGCGGCGCGCTGTCTTTGCTGCACGCTCTGGCGAAAAAAGATGTGCGCGCGGACATTGTCTACGTCGATCCGCCGTATGCCGATGCACCGGCGTATCAGGAGACGTTTGCGCTGCTGTCCTCGCTGCCTGTGCTGGCGCAGGGTGCGCGGGTTGTCGTCGAGCACTCCAGCCATGCGCCTGCGCCGCAGGCTCCGGCTGCATTGAGCGCCTATCGCACGCTGCGTCAGGGCGATGCGCAGGTCACGTTCTACCGAGTTGCGTCGGGTGAAGAGGAAAATGCGCCGCCGGTGTGACGGCCCGTGCGCAGATCGACGGTGAATGGAATCTCCCGGTCCGTCTGCATATCCCAACCCAGTCCGGTCAGTGAATCCGCCTGCACGCTGGTGATGCGCAGGCCCTCCCAACTGAGCCGCGCCGTTTCCCAGGCCAGGCCCTGCACGCCCCAGGCGCAGAGGGAGTGGAAGCTGGAGAAGATCAGCAATTGTTGCTGCGGATGCGGCAGAATGGCTGTGACCGGACGGTAGTGAATCTGCCGCCACTGCTCCGGCTGGTGCGTGTTCACGATGTAGACGTAGCCACCGGCGGCTGCGCATAGTTCATCCGGGTGGGGGCAGGGCCAAATTCCATGCGGCAGCGCAGAGGCCTGAAAGCCCAGCGCGAAGGTGGCCAGCCAAGGCGTGCCACTGGCTGGATGCACCTGGGCAAAGAGTGCGCCGCGCTCAACCTCTTCCACCGCCTGCGGGTAGACAAACTGGCGCGCAGGCGAGATCAGCGGCTGCCGGTCGAGAATCTCGGCGCGCCATGAGGCAGCAAAGCTGTTGTCGCTTGGAAAGGGTGGCTGCATCAATCTAACTACAGCGGATGCGCACTGAGCACGCGGGCCAAGGCGAAGGCAACGGCTGCGGCCAAGCCGCCTATCAGCGAAGTTTGCAGCGCGCCGCGCAAGGTGCCGGAGCCAGTCAGACGACCCTTGATGGCTCCAAAAACAAAGAGCGCGATGAGCGTGATGAGCACGGAGGCGTGCAGCGCGGTGCCTGCGGCAGAGAGCAGAAGATAGGGCAGCAAAGGAATGGCTCCGCCCGCGATGTAAGACAGGGCGATGGCCACAGCACTTTGGCTGGCGCGGTAGCGGGCTGGCTCTTCCAGTCCCAGCTCGAAGCGCATCA
>DAHUZD010000056.1 GCA_027306745.1 Acidobacteriaceae bacterium | reverse complement strand
ACCGAAGGCGAAGACTCCACCGTGCGCCAGGCAGCTATTGACGCGCTGGGCGACATGAATGGCACTGTGGTGATCATCAATCCCAACAACGGGCGCATTCTGGCCATGGTGAACCAGAAGCTGGCTCTCTCCAGCGGCGCGGAGCCGTGCTCCACCATCAAGCTCTCTGTGGCGCTGGCGGCTCTGGAAGAGGGCATCATCACCAAAGACACGCCCGTGGCCTTGGGGCTGCACTACCACGTGACGCTCACTCAGGCGCTGGCGCACTCCAACAATCTGTACTTTGAAACCGTCGGACGCCGCTTGGGCTTTGCGCGCGTCAAACATTACGCCAATCTCTTCGGCCTGGGCGAACTGGCCGGTTATGGCATTCCCAATGAGCAGCTCGGTGAATATCCCACGCAGGTGCTGCCGCAAAGTGAAGGTGGCGTGGGCCGCATGTGTTCCTTTGGCGAAAGCGTGTCGATGACGCCGCTGCAACTGGGCGCATTGGTCTCTGCCATTGCCAACGGCGGCACACTCTACTATCTGCAACATCCACTGACGGCTGATGACGCCGCCAACTTTACGCCGCGCATCAAACGCAAGCTGAACATTGGTCCACTGATTCCGCAGATGGCCGACGGCATGGCCGGAGCGGTGCGCTATGGCACGGCGCGCGCGCTTCGCACCAACTTCAAAGAATTTCCCGTCTTCGGCAAGACTGGCACCTGCTCCAACAACGGCACGCGCTTTGGCTGGTTCGCCTCGTACGCCGACACGCCGTCGGGGCGCATCGTGGCTGTCTTCTTCCTGGAAGGTGGCCGACCCACCTACGGCCCCAAAGCCGCGGAATTGGCCGGTGTCTTCTATCGCAATCTGGAAGACCACAGCTACTTCACCACATTGTCGGAAGTGCAGCCGGAAACCTCGCAGACACCCGCACCCTCGGTTCGCTAGCACATCTTCATTTTCAATCTCGACAAGTCTCCTTCGCACCCCATGCTTCGCCGGGTGGCCCATCCTTCGCTTCGGCTGCGAAGGGTGGGGGCACAGCGCGTATCAGAAACGGATGTGCGGGATTGAAGCTGCAACTTCTCATCCCTCCCTTGGCTGCGCCAAGGATGGAGCACCCAAATATCTTCAAGCGTCCATGCGCTATGCAAATCCGTGCAACGCGTGACTCGTCATTAGAAATAGCATCCACGCAATACCGATGAAGTCATTCAAGAAATGGGCAACGATAGTGGGCAGCAGACTTCGGCGGCCGAGCAGATAGGCAACCCCCCACAACATTCCAAGCATGGCGGTGGGTACCATGACGCCCAGGCCCGCAACGACACTATGGGTGGTGTGAATATAGGCAATATGCATGAGTCCAAAAAATAACCCGGGCACGATCACCTGTACGGCTTTGCCATATCCCAGGCGCGCAAACTGGGTCATCATGTAGCCGCGGAAGATGATTTCTTCGCAGAAGCCCGCAATGAGACCTACGAACAGCGCGGCGAGTAGATGGATTCCTGTAGGAAAGAAGATGGAATGCAACGTGACACCAAAGCGCTGCAAGATGCGGACATTGTTGCTTGCAGAAAGTGCGGTCAGACCCACCGCCAGAAGCCACGCGTACCAAGTGCCCACGCGCCCTATACCAGATCGCGAAAACCCTCGCCATGCGAGCGCATCAGCAGCCACAGACCCAGTAGCGTAATCCATTCAGGAATTCCCGCGACAAGGAAAATGCCAAGAAGATAGCGCTGGGTGACCGAACCATGAAGCTCAACTGGAACATACGCCGACAGAAATTTCTGTATGGATAAAATGAGCACCGGAATTATCAAACTAAGAGCCAGGCATGTTACCCATACATACGTTTTGGAATGCCCGGGGTGACCTGAATTTTCGCGGATCAAGTCCGTATCCATGCACAACCTCCTTGTATCCGTTACGGCAGGCTGGGATGAATTGTTCCGGGAATTTGTTACCGTCCCACGCAGGCCGGGTGTCGTATGCCGGGTCCCCATGTCTCGCATTGGAGACCTGGGATTTAGGCGCGCTTAAAAAATCTTGTTGATCAGGTCGTCGCCCAAGCCAAAGCCAAGGCCCATCGTTACGGCGCGGCCAAATCCTGAGTTGAGAAATCCACCCAGCCCGCCCTGCGGCTGCATAGGAGCGCCCATCACTGGCTGGCCAAAAGCAGGCTGCGCGTAGCCGGGCTGGGCGTAGGCCTGGCTCTGGTTGGCGACAAATCCATGAATGGCCTGCAACAGGCCGGCCATCTGTTGCTGTTGCTGCTGCACGGCCAGGGCGACCTCGCGCAGGTCCAGCAGCCACTCGCGCGCGTTGGCGTTGCCGGCGGCCTGTTCGGTTTGCAGCTTGGCGGCCAGATCTTTCAGCTCATGCATCACCTGCTGCGATGCGTCTTGCAATTGCGTGTACTGCTGGTCGATGGTCTGGATGTCCATGTCGGAATACTTCTCCTTGAGGGATGTTGCAAAATGCATATGCCTTCGCCTACATCATAACCGCAGTGGGCTGCACGCACGGCCCCGAAAGTGAGACAATCCCCATGTATGCAGATCACCTTCACCCTTCCCGCACATTTGCAAGCTGAGGTTTCCGCCGCCGTCATCGCATGGCAGGGCAAAAACAACGTGGCGCGTTTCTGGTCGCGAGACGCCTCGCTCTGGACGGGCGAGGATGAATCCAAGTGGATGGGCTGGCTGGAGATTGTGGAGCGCCAGCAGAAGGATGCGGCGCAGTTCCGCGCGCTGGCCGAAGATGTTCGCAGCTCGGGCTTCGAGCATGTGCTGCTACTCGGCATGGGCGGCTCCAGCCTGTGCCCGGAGGTCTTCTCGCTTACCTTTGGCCACCAGCCGGGCGTTCCGCATCTGCAAATTGTCGACTCTACTGACCCGGCGCAGATTCGCGCAATCGAGCAGAGCGTAGACCTGAAGAAGACGCTGGTCATCGTGTCGAGCAAGTCGGGTTCCACGCTGGAGCCGAACATTTTGCAGCAATACTTTTTTGCGCAGATGCAGAAGGCCGTGGGCGCGGACAAGGCGGGCAATCACTTCATCGCCGTCACCGATCCCGGCTCGAAGATGGAGCAAGTGGCGCGCGACCACGGCTTCCGCAAAATCTTTTACGGCG
>DAHUZD010000052.1 GCA_027306745.1 Acidobacteriaceae bacterium | reverse complement strand
GAAGCCCGAATGGACAAAATGTGATTGATGTCTTGGCAGCACTTTCCCAATTTGCCGCCCCTCCGCAATATACTTCATCGGAAACTTACAGCGACTTTAGTTGCGGCAATCAAGACGCTGGATACAATAACCCGTGCTTCTACACACTTACAATCACTTTTACTGTAGGAGGCGGGGAATCTTTGTTCGTGAATGGACAGCAAGTGGGCTTGTATAACGACGCCTACACGTCTTCACAAACAGAGGACTGGGGTTCAGGCCAATGCAATAGCTATATTGGACAATGCTTTGGCTTTGCTCCCTTTAGCGTTCCCGTGTCAGCCTATGCCACCAAGCCGGGATACGCCAACAGCATGGTTGTGAATGTGTATATCTGATGCGACTTGCAACCAGCCGAAGGCATTGGCCATCTTGGCTGGAGCCTTCGGCTTTTCATAGTGTATGAGGATTTTATGCCAATTCGTTACAGGAAAATTGTATTTCTATTTCTATTTGCGTGTTTGGCGGCGTTTATATGTTCTGCACAGACGGATATAGCTGGCAGTGTGTTTGGCGCTTTCAGTACAACCGCGCAGGGACATTACACCACACAAATTCCTTCCAATGCGGCTGGCGGTTTGTTTGAGGCGCAGCACGCTTTTCACCCAATCCTAGATTTTGAAGTTACATATTCCTATAGCCGCGCTAACCAAGTGGATAACACAATCTTTAGTGTGGCTCCTCAAATATGCCAAGCCCCATGTTTGCCTACACCACAGAATCCCCCCGTTCCCGTTTCCGCCAATGCAAATGAGTTCACGGCGGACTGGATACCGTCGAAGACCACAGGCGCATTGCGGCCCTTTGCCGTGCTGGGCGGTGGCGTGCTGATCGATGTCCCTAGCGGCGGCCAGAGCAACACGACTACGGCCACGAAGCCGGTCTTCGTCTTTGGTCTGGGCATGGACTGGGCGCGCTGGAAGCGCGTGGGGCTGCGCTTTCAATATCGGGGGAATCTCTACAGTGCACCGCTGCTGACCACGCAGTACGCCCCCACCGGCTCGCTGATGCTGACCAACGAACCTATGGTCGGCGTTTATTTTCGCCTGCCATAGTTCCACGCGAGATTTCTGACAGGCGCAGGGATCGGGCCGCACCGGCAGTGTATGCTGGTGCTCGACGAGAGTGCAATGCAGGAAACCCGGCGCGGACTGATTCTGATCACCACCGGCCCCGGCAAGGGCAAGACCACGGCAGCCATGGGCACGGCCCTGCGCGCGGTGGGCAATGGCATGCGCGTGCTGATGCTGCAATTCCTCAAAGGATCATGGCACTACGGCGAGCTGGACGCTGTCGAGGCCTTTGGCGGCAACTGGGTCATGAAGCAGATGGGTCGCGGCTTTGTAAAGATCGGCGGTGCGGAGACCGACCCGGTGGACATCCGCATGGTGGATGCCGCATGGGACGAGGCGCGCGCGGCGATTCTCTCTGGTGAGTGGGACATGGTGGTGCTCGACGAGATCAACTACGCCATCAGTTATGGAATGCTGGACCCGGAGCGCGTTGCAGAAACGCTGCGCGCCAAGCCGGAGATGGTGCATGTGATTTTAACGGGGCGCAATGCGCATCCGAGTCTGGTGGAGTTGGCCGACACGGTCACAGAAATGCGCGAGGTCAAACACGCTTACCAAAAGGGCATTTTGGCCCAGCGCGGCATTGAATACTAGCTTCCTGTATGGCAGCCTTGGGTCAATGTAATCAACAAGAAAGAGTCCTTCTGGGCGCAGCGAAGAATCCAGAGGGCAAGGGCTGAATGTATGAGACAGAAACTCTCTGGATTCTTCATCTCGCTACGCTCCGCTCAGAATGACACGCTGTCTTTGGGGAAAGATGTACAGGGCGATCCAACATCCTTCCATCGGACCCACTTTCCGGTTCGGCCAGCCGCTTCCAATTCCCAAGCAAACAGGTAGGATAGAAGCTGCATGTCCTGGTTTAAACGCAGCGAGAACGAAATCGTGTCCACTGGAGAAAAAAGCGTTCGCACCGAAGGTCTCTGGACCAAGTGCGAGGGTTGCCGCAACGTCGTCTGGAAGGCGGAGTTGGAAGCCAACCTGAGCGTCTGCCCCAAATGCGGACGGCACTTCCGCCTGCCGGCGCGGGAGCGCATCGCCAGCCTGCTGGAGCCGGGCTACGAGTTGGTCGATCTGGAACTGAAGTCTACGGACCCCTTGGAGTTCCGCGATCTGGAAGTGTACAAGGAGCGCCTGGCCAAGACGCAAAAGATGACGGGGCTGAATGATGCCATCCTCAACGCGCTGGGCAACATGGGGCCGCACGCCGTGGTGCTGAGCGTGATGGAATATGCCTTTATCGGCGGCAGCATGGGCTGTGTGGTGGGGGAAACCATCACGCGCGCCATTGACCGCTCCCTGGCCACGCGGAGGCCGCTGATTATCGTTTCAGCCAGCGGGGGCGCGCGCATGATGGAAGGCGTGGCCAGCCTGATGCAATTGGCCAAAATCTCCTCCAGCCTGGCGCTGCTGGACGAGGCGAAGATCCCCTATGTTTCCTTGATGACGGATCCGACCACGGGCGGCGTCACGGCCAGATTTGCCATGCTGGTCGATCTGAACATTGCCGAGCCGGGAGCTTTGATCGGCTTCGCCGGTCCGCGCGTGATCGAACAGACGCTGCGCCAGAAGCTGCCCGAAGGCTTTCAGCGCTCCGAGTATCTTGTGGAGCACGGTATGTTGGATGCCGTGGTTCCCCGCAAGGAATTGAAGCCCTACCTGATTCGCGCCCTGAGTTTTTTGCAGGCGTAAACGCGACGTGCGCAGCACGATTCTTTTTCGACCGGGAACACTTTGACCGGAAAGGCTTTTAGCCAATTACCCGACGCAGAAAACCGCGCGTGCCGACCCAGCCCAGCAGGCCCAGCCAGAAGATCAGCGCTCCTAAAATCAACCAGACCGGCATGTGCGGCAGGCTGGGCGTCAGCGCGGCGCGCAGGCCTTCGCTCATGTACACAATCGGATTGAGCAGCACCAGATATTGCAGCCAGCGCACGTGGTAGAGCAGCGCCCACGGGTAGTAAACGCAGCCAAGAAACGTGATGGGAATGACGACGATCGAAAAGATCAGGCCAATCTGGTGCGGCTGCACGGAGGTGCCAATGGTCAGGCCCAGTGCGCCGGAAAGCAACCCGGAGAGGACCAGAACCAGC
>DAHUZD010000026.1 GCA_027306745.1 Acidobacteriaceae bacterium | reverse complement strand
GTCTCGCCTTCAAAGCTGAGCGCATCTTTGAAGTCAAAGGCGATGATGGTGTTACGCGTGTAGCGCAGCATGTAATAGCGCAGAGCGCCCACGGCGATCTGGCTGGCGATGGCGCAGCGCTCGTCTGTAGAGAGCTCTGGGTGGCGCGCGGTGACCTCTGCCAGCGCTGCCTCGATCATCTTGTCGATCAGGTCGTCGGCCTTGACGCCAAAGCCCTTGCGGCCAGAGACCTCAATGAAGGGCCGGGCGCGGTCTTCGTCGCTGAGCGTGTAGCCAAGCTGCTCTGCACAACGCGGAGTGAGCGCGACCATCTCATAGGAAAAGTGGTGGTAGTTGTCAGCCTCTCTGGTAAATCCCATGCCGCGCAGCGCTTCGATGACGTTGTTTTGCGGGTCGGTCTGGCGTGAGTCGATGACGTTGTAGACGGCATCGGCTTTGCCAAAGTAGGACGGGCCGATTTCGAAGTTGCGGGGATCGGGCAGGCAAGAGATGTAGCATTCCTTGCCATCGGGATAGGTATAAAAATTCTTTTTGCTGAAGTCCAAGCCGAGCT
This sequence comes from Acidobacteriaceae bacterium, assembly GCA_027306745.1. Lineage (GTDB taxonomy): Bacteria > Acidobacteriota > Terriglobia > Terriglobales > Acidobacteriaceae > JAJZCX01. The sequence goes on along the minus strand of DAHUZD010000026.1, from coordinate 9,439 downwards.
TGTTGAATTTCCACAGATGATAGGCGATGTCTTTACCGACGTAGGTAACGGTGTCATTGGAGCGCACGATAACCTTGGCCTCTTCGTCGGGGCCAAGGTCGGTTGCGCCTGTGGTTCCGGCACGACGCATCACCCAGCAGCCCGCGTTCTTGCCTGTGGTCTCTTGGTAGAGAACGCCTTTTTCTTTCATCAGCGCAAAGGCTGCATCCCAAAAGCGCAAGCCTAGAACTTCGCTCTCACGGGGCAGAAAATCGTACTGAATGCCGAGGCGATGCATCGTCTCCAAATGACGGCGGACGATGGCGGTGGAGACGAGTTCGGCAATCTCGGCAATCTCGTTGCCGCCTTGTTCCAAAGCGTGCAGCGCGTCGAGACGGATTTGTTTCCGCGCTTCTTTTTGCGCTGGATCGGCTTCATACCACTGGCTGACGTGGGCGTAGAGATCCCAGCAAACAAAGTCGATACGCTGGCCGTTTTGTGCCAAATTCTGCATCCACTGCCGCACGGCAGCGAGGTTTTTGCCTTCAAGATGCGTCAGCGCGACGACGACATCAGCGACCTGCACGCCTGTGTTATCGATGTAATTTTGCACGCCGATGTTGTTGTGGGTCAGGCTGTCATGGCCGATGCGCATCATGCGCGCCAGCGTGTCACCGAGGATGGCGTTGCGCAGATGGCCGACGTGCGCGGCCTTATTCGGATTGATGCTGGTGTGCTCGATCAGTGGAAAGTATGTCAGGCCAGCACGCCATTCTTGCTGGCCAGCGAGTTTGCGTGCGGCGGCTGAGCGGTCGAGTGTGCAATTGATGTAGCCTGCGCCTGCGACGGTGAAGGAGGCGAAGCCGTCAATCTTCTTCTGCGTGAGCAGCGCCGCCAAATCTGTGGCGATGGCGCGCGGAGCCTTCTTCAAGCGCTTGGCCAGTTCAAAGGCGATGGGCAGGGCGTATTCGCCGAATTCGAGCTTGGGCGGCTCTTCGATTGCCATAGTTTCGATGGCAATTTCGTAAGGCGGCTGGGCCAGAATCTCTTGGATGGCGACCAGCAGGGCTTGCCCGTAGTGACGATACATTTTTTTTCCGCGTGAACTGAAGTGTGTGGCTATTGGTGATTTTAGCAGCCACGCGACGAGTCATTCTGAGCGAAGCGAAGAATCCAGAAGGTCATGGCTGCAACCATGCAGCGGCGATTCTCTGGATTCTTCGCTTCTGTGGGTTGCTCAGAAGGACACTGCATCTTTCGGAAAGAACGATTTTTCCGCTATGCAGCGTTTGACGCTGTTGCATGTGAACCCTAAGATGAATACAGCCTCGTCGCAGCCATGATGCGCGAGCGACGAGCGCCCCGCATGCCGACAGACATCCGCAAGAAGCCCTATTTTTTGACGACTCCGATTTATTACGTGAACGCGCGTCCGCATCTGGGGCACACGTATACGACGGTTGCCGCCGACGTGCTGGCCCGGTGGAAGCGTGCGCAGGGTTTTGACGTCTATTTTTTGACCGGCACAGATGAACATGGGCAGAAGATTGAACGCTCGGCGGCCAAGGCCGGGCAGTCGCCGCTGGAGTTTGCCGGTGCGGTTTCGGCGGAGTTTCGCGCGTTGTGGGATCGCATGGGCCTGACCTATGACGACTACATCCGCACGACCGAGGAGCGGCACAAGCGCGGCGTGCAAAAGCTCTTTGCGGAGTTGCAGCAGCGCGGCTTCATCTACAAGGGAACCTACACGGGGCAGTACTGCGTCTCCGACGAGTTGTACGTGGATGGGCCTGCGGGCACGGTTTGCCCGGATTGCGGGCGCGTGACCGAGACGGTGAGCGAGGAGAATTATTACTTCAAGCTCTCGGAGTTTGGCGAGCGTCTGCTGGCCTATTATGACGCGCACCCGGAGTTTATCCAGCCGGAGTCGCGGCGCAATGAAGTGATCGCTTTTGTGCGTGGAGGGCTGCGCGACCTGTCGATTAGCCGCACCAGCTTTAATTGGGGCATTCCCGTGCCGGGCGACCCGAAGCACGTCATTTATGTCTGGATGGACGCGCTGGCCAATTACATCACCGCGCTGGGTTACGGCAGCGATGCGCCGGAGGATCGCGCCCGCTTTGCAACGTATTGGCCTGCGGATCTGCATCTGATTGGCAAAGAGATCAGCCGCTTCCACTGCGTGTATTGGCCCGCATTTTTGCTGGCTGCGGAGTTGCCGTTGCCGAAGAGCATTGTGGCGCACGGATGGCTGCTCTTTGAGCAGAGCAAGATGTCGAAGTCGCGCGGCAATATCGTGCGCGCGGAGACGATTCTAGACGTGCTGGGCGCGGATGCGCTGCGCTTTTTCTTGCTGCGCGAGATTGTCTTTGGGCAGGACGGCAGTTTCAGCTTTGACGCGCTGGTGCAGCGCTACAACGCCGACCTGGCCAATGGCTACGGCAATTTGGTGAGCCGCACGCTGGCGATGATTGGCAAGTATTTTGACGGCGTGGTGCCAGAGACAACGGCAGTGCGTGAGCGATATTTGCAGTTTCAAGCCACGCATACGGCACAGATTGACGGCGGCGGCTGGGGCGCAGCCTCAGCGGTCGAGGTGCTGGCGCAGTCGCTGGGCGCGGAGTGCAATGCGCAGATTGCCGAGTTTGCCACGTGGATGGATGCGCTGGATTTTTCCCATGCCCTGACACTGGCGCAGGCGCTGGGGGCCCGGGTCGATGGATTTTTGACCGGCGTGGCTCCATGGAAACAGGCCAAGGAGAATTCTGAGGAGGCGCAGGCGGCGCAACAGGCCGTGCGGGCCGTGGCGCTGTACGCGGCGGCAGAGGCGGTGCGCATCATTACGGCGTTGCTGCATCCCGTGCTGCCTGATGCTACGGCCAAGGTGTGGGCGCAACTGGGGCTGGGGGAGATTGCGCAGGCGGACTTGAAAGATTTGCAGTGGGGCGGATTGAAGCCAGGCACGCGGCTCGGTGAGCTGGGGCCGGTTTTCCCCCGCGCGGAAAAGGAAGCGATCGAACAGATGCAACAAAAAGAAGATGCAGGAGCCGCGGCAGCCGCAGCGGCAGTTGAAACCAACACGGGCGCGACGATGAGCCAGGCGGCGGCCACCACGGCCAACGCTGCGGAGCCGAAGCCAGCGGTGGAGGCCAAGCCCACCATCACCATCGACGACTTTGCCAAGGTGGAGTTGCGCGTGGCGCAGATTCAAGTGGCTGAGCGCGTGCCGGGCGCAGACCGCCTGCTGCGCTTGGAAGTGGATTTGGGCTATGAGCGGCGGCAGATTGTGGCTGGCATTGCCGAGGCTTACGCGCCGGAGAGCCTGATCGGACGCAAGGTGGTGATCGTCGCCAATCTTGCTCCACGCAAGCTGCGCGGGTTGGAGTCCAATGGCATGGTTGTGGCCGCGTCACTGGGCGAAAAAGGCAAGCCGGTGCTGGCAGGATTTTTGGAAGAGATCGAAGTGGGCGCACGGTTGAAGTAAGACTCCCACCCTTCGCAAAGATTGCGAAGGATGGGGCACCCATGGTTATGGTGGATTCTGTGGAATGAAAAACCCATGCTGGTAGATTCCCACGCACATCTGGACAGCGAGCGCTACGCAGAGGATCGCGTGGCGATGCTAGAGCGCGCGCGGTCCGCAGGCGTGGAGATGATTCTGGCTGTGGGCATTGGCGACGGGCCGGAGACGATGCAAACGGCGCTGGATTTGTGCCGTCAACATGCAGGCGATGCGCGTCTGCCGCGCATTGTGGCCAGCGTGGGCATCCATCCACAGGAGGCGGCGCAGGCCGATGCCGCTGCGCTCGACAAGTTGAATCGGCTGGCCGCGGCGCCAGAGGTTGTAGCCATCGGCGAGATTGGTTTGGATTATTATCATGCGGACAATCCCACGCCCGAAGTGCAGCAGCGCGCCTTTGTGCAACAGATGGAGATTGCCGCAGCACACAAGCTGCCGATTTTGATCCACTGCCGACCTGCGGAGGGCGATGACCGCGCCTGGGAAGACACGCTGGCGATGCTGGAGACGCAGTGGAAGCCGACAGGGCTGGGCGGAGTGCTGCATTGCTTTACGGGCACGTTGGAGCAGGCGCAGCGCGCGATGGAGATGGGATTTTTTGTCTCCTTTGCGGGCAATGTGACCTTTCCCAAGGCGCAGGCGCTGCGCGATGTCGCCGCACTGGTTCCGCTGGATCGGTTGTTGGTGGAGACCGACGCGCCGTTTCTGGCGCCGATGCCCCATCGAGGCAAGCGTAATGAGTCAGCGTGGGTGCGGCTGGTGGCGGAGACGTTGGCGAGCGTTCGCGGTGTGGGCGTGGAGCAAATTGCGTCGGCGACGACGGAAAATTTCCGCAGGCTGATGCGGTACACTGGCGCGGCTGGCAGTTGAAGGGGAGGGAATAGCGATGGCGGCTGAGAATACTTTTGATGTGGTAAGCAAGGTGGACCTGCAAGAGGTGAAGAACGCGCTGGATCAGGCGATGAAAGAGATACGGACGCGCTTCGATTTGAAGGATTCCCGTTCGGACGTGAAGCTGGAGGGAGAGACGGCGCTGCAACTGGCCTCTGCGAACGAGTACACATTGCAGACGGTGACGGAGATTTTGCAGCAGAAGCTGGCCAAGCGCGGTGTATCGCTGAAGGCCTTCAAATATGGCAAGGTGGAACCGGCGGCCAACTCCAGCGTGCGGCAAAAGGTGGATTTGCAGCAGGGCATTACCACGGAGCAGGCCAAGGAAATTTCGCGCACCATTAAGGATTCCAAGATCAAAGTGCAGGCCACGATTCAAGGTGACACGGTGCGCGTGAGCAGCAAGGATCGCGATGCGCTGCAAGAAGTGATCGCACTGTTGAAGAAGAAGGATTTTGGCATCGATCTGCAATTCACAAATTACCGCTCGAACTAAACGGCACAATCCGGTACGGTATAGGTAGGAGCAGGCAGGGAGCGCGGAGCATAAGTGAGCACGATTGCCATAGCCACGACCAAAGAGGTCTTTGACCTGATCCGCGAGGATCTGCTCGCCATTGAGCAGGAGTTTGCACGTGCCTGTGGTGCGGATGTGGCTCCGATCCGGGAGATGGCGGCGTACCTGCGCGAGGGCGGCGGCAAGCGCATTCGGCCGGCATTGTTGCTGCTGGCGGCGCATGCGCTGGCCTACAAAGGCCGCAGTGCGGTGCACCTGGGCGCAGTGGTGGAAATGATCCACACGGCCACTCTGGTGCATGACGACATTATTGACGAGGCAGACACGCGCCGGGGACGGCCCAGCGCCAACAAAACCTGGGGCAATGCGCGCTGTGTGCTTACCGGCGACTGGCTCTACATGCAGGCCTTCCACATGGCGCTGGAAGAGCGCAACTTCCGTATTCTGGATCTTTTGATCCGCCTGACGCAGCAGATGGTGGAAGGCGAGCTGGTGCAGATGGACCTGCTGGGCCGCGCCATTGGCGAGCAGGAATACTACGACCTGATCTATCGCAAGACGGCCTGCCTGTTTCAGATTTCGATGCAACTGGGCGGCGTGCTGGCCGGAGCCACGCCTGAGGTGGAAGCGCAGCTTGGCGAGTATGGCCGCAATCTTGGCTTGGCCTTTCAGATTGTGGACGACGTGCTGGATTTGACGGCGGACGAAGATGTCTTGGGCAAGCCTGTGGCCAGTGATCTGCGCGAAGGCAAGGCTACGCTGGCTGTGGTTCACGCTTTGCAGCATGGCTCGCGCGAGGAACGCGCGGCGATTCAACAGGTGCTGGAAGACCGGTCCTTTGCTCGTGTGGGCCATGCGCGCATTTTGGAGATTCTGCGCCACAATGGTTCGCTGGACTTCGCCATGCGGGCAGCCTATGGCTACGCGGACGTGGCGCGTGCAGCAGTGGCCGCATTGCCGGATTCTGAAGATAAGCGCGCGGTGTTGTGGGCACCAGACGTTGTGGTGGCGCGCGAAAAGTAGCCGCACCCTGTTGAAGCGCCTGCGCGTGCCGCGCAAAAATTCCCAAAATACTTTGCAAGAGTGGTGGCCAGAGACGGGATCGAACCGCCGACGCCGGCCTTTTCAGGGCCGCGCTCTACCACTGAGCTATCTGGCCTAGGAGTGAACTCCGAGGAAGGTACAACGGCAACCGGCCGTGCAGAAGACTGGCTGAACCGGCTGCTCCTTACGCAGTATATCAATGCAATTCCAACCTGCCAAATTTTTGCTTTCGCGCTTGCAGCGGAGTTGGATTTGGCCTACGCTGCAAGCATCGAGGATGGGATGAACGAGAAAAAAGCAGCAGGCCCAACCATACAGAAATCCGAGGCGGAGTGGCGCGCGCAATTGACGCCGGAGCAGTTTCACGTCACGCGACAAAAGGGAACTGAGCCGCCGTTTTCTGGAGCGCTGTATCGCAACCATGCGGATGGAAGCTACCACTGCGTTGGCTGTGACGCGGAGTTGTTCGCATCGGACACGAAATTTGAGTCGGGATCCGGCTGGCCCAGTTTCTGGAAGCCCGCTGACAGCACCGCAATTGCGACGCATGAAGACATCAGCCACGGAATGCGCCGCGTGGAGACAACCTGCGCACGGTGTGGAGCGCACCTGGGGCATGTGTTTGAGGACGGCCCCCAGCCAACGGGCCTGCGCTATTGCATCAACAGCGCGGCGTTGAAGTTCGAACAACGCAAGTAGCGGAAGGTCGAAACCACTGTCTAAGGGGATTTTTTCTTAGGAGTCTTCTGGGGATGTTCTGAGCGCCTGGGCTTCGCCGGTTTTCTGGCTGCGGCGTTCAGCTCCGCAGTGCCCTTGAGTACGGCTTTCAACAAGCCGGGGAAGGCGCGCTCAACCTCTTTCAAGCGAAGAGAGATGAGCAGAGTTGTACCCTGTTTTTCGGTTGAAGTGAGACCCGCCTTGCGAAGCTGGGCATAGTGGTAGCTGAGCCGGGTTTTGGAACCGAGATCCCCGAAGGAGGTGCAGAGCCGAGGCTCCTGGAAAAGCCGATAGACTATTTGCCGCCGAATGTCATCGCTCAGCGCATCCAGAATGGCTGCCAGCGACAGCTCTGGAACGATCTCGCTCTCGGTTTTACAGGCCATGACTGTATCGTATCTGAACCCATTTGCCGCCTTTCAAATACAGCAGGATTGAGAAGTGCTATGCTGTCTATAGTTCAAAATAATTTGAATCGTGCTCAACATGGAAATCATCCAAACGGGATAGAGGCTTACTCAATGATGAAATTTTCTCCGCACAGGCGAGTTCTTCTGTTTGCCGCAGCTTTGATGGCATTCGGTCTCAACCTTCCATTCAGCCAACCCGCAGCGCTTGCCCAATCGGCAGCATCAACCCAACCAGTCGAATTGCAAGCTGGCTATTACAGGATTCAAATCGGCAACGTGCAAGTGGTGGCACTCTCCGACGGCACAGTTTCGATGTCCGCCTACGATATTCTTACCAACACGACGCATGCAAAAATCGCTGCGTTGCTGGCTGCTGCTGATGTGACCAATCCGATCAATCTTTCGGTCAACGCCTATCTGGTGCATCTTGGCGACCGCGTGATCTTGATCGATGCCGGAGCGGGTGTGCTTTTTGGGCCAACGCTGGGCAAGCTCCAAGCAAGTCTGGCTGGAGCGGGATACCGACCCGATCAAATCACCGACATCTTGGTGACGCACCTGCATCCTGACCACATCGGCGGACTGATGGATGGCAAAAACCGCGTATTCCAGAATGCAACTGTGCATTTGGACAAGCGTGAACTGGCGTATTGGCTCAGCAAGGCCAATGAGGCCAAGGCCCCGGATGCCATGAAGGGATTCTTCCAACAAGCTGCGCTAATGATGCAACCGTACATCGATGCAGGAAAGGTGAAGACCTTTGATGGAGCGACGGAACTCTTCGCTGGCTTGCGGACGCTCCCCGCGCCGGGGCATACTCCGGGGCATACGTTCTACTCACTCGAAAGCCAGGGCCAGAAACTTTTGTTCTGGGGAGATGTTGTCCATGAGCAGGAAGTACAGTTTGCCGATCCTTCAGTGACGGTAGGCATTGACGTGGATTCCATGCAAGCGATGGCAATTCGCAAGGCCGCATTTGCCGATGCAGCCAAGAATCACTACATGGTTGCAGTAGCGCACATGTACTTCCCCGGCATTGGTCATGTTGTGGAGGACGGAGACCACTATCGCTGGCTGCCTGTGCCGTATCTGAACAATGCACCCGTGGCCAAGCAATAAAACCTGCCAGAAGTTCATCCTCGTCCAGCGGGCAGAATTTTTACCCAAGTTGGGCGGATGATGCAGGCGTACTGTTCGGCGGCATCGTGATCGTTTGCGGTGCCGCCGAACTATTTTTACGAAAAAAATCTGCGCCTGAAGCCAGCGGGATCAATCCGGCTATTGCCCTTGCAGGCCAGCGGGCAAGGGGATGGTGATGTCCAAGGGGTTGACCGGTCCCAATGTGGAGAGCGGCGTGCCGAATTCCCGGGCATTGCCGACGACCAGCGTCGCCAGTTTTCCGGCGTGGACGTATTTCTGTGCCACGCGCGTGACGTCGGCAGCAGTGACCCGCTCAATGCCGGAGCGATACTGATCGAGAAAATCCAGCGGGTAGTTGTAGAAGGCCAGATTGGCCTGCTCGCGTAGAATTTTCGCGCGCGAATCGTAGTGGAAGATGTAGGAGTTCAGTATCTGATCCTTGGCCTTGCGCAGCTCATCGGCAGTGGGCGGCTGGGTTTTCAGCGCGCGCACCTGTTGCAGCATGGCTTGGATGGCCTGCACGGTGCTGGAGCTTTTTGTGCCTGCGGCGACATAAAAAATTCCGGGATGGCCGTAGTCTGCGCCATACGCGCCCGAGACTGAGTAGGCCAGGCCGAGCCGCGTGCGCACGGATTGAAAGAGCCGTGAGCCGAAGCCGCCGCTGAAGATTTCATTCATCACCGTCAGAGCGTAATAGTCGGGATTGTTGCGCTCTGTGCCCAGGCCAACGAGCCAGATATTGCTTTGGTCGATGTCGCTCTTCTGCACAAAGTAGACGCCGGTTTGCGCCGGGGTGAATGGCTTGGGTGCGGAGGCAAACGCGGTGCCGCGCGGCAGAGCGCCGAAGGCTGCGCGCAGCTTCTGCTCCATGGCGGCGGAGTCAAAGTCGCCCGTGATGCCGACAATCATGTTGACGGGTGCGACGGTGCGTGCGTGCCATTGGTCGAAATCCGCCAGCGTAACGGCCTGCACGGTGGCAAACTCTGGGATGCGCGCGTATGGATTGGTTATGCCATAGGCAAGCTGGAGAGCCTTGCGCCGCGCAATGGCGCTGGCGCTGTCATTGCGGCGGATGATGCCGGTCTCCTCCTGCTGCTGGGCCAGTTGCAGTTTGTCTGCGCGGAATTGCGGATGCAGCAGCAGCTCTGCGGCCATAGCGAAGACCGAATCAAAGTCGCGGCTGAGGCAAGACCAGGTGAGCGAGGTGGAATCGTCGTCGTT
>DAHUZD010000145.1 GCA_027306745.1 Acidobacteriaceae bacterium | reverse complement strand
GGCACGGCGCGTTTTACCGCCGGATTTGATGACGCCAGCGAAGGCGTCACATCCGCGCATGAAGCTGAGCGGGCCGCTGGCCGTGCCGCCGCCAGAAAGGATTTCCATTGATCCGCGAATGGCGGAGAGATTGCTGCCTGTGCCCGATCCCCATTTGAAAAGCATGCCTTCGGTTTTGGCCAGGTTCAGGATGGAGTCCAGCGAATCCTGCACCGAGTTGATGAAGCAGGCTGAGCACTGCGGCTTGCGGTAGCCCGTGACGGAAAACTCCACCGCGCAGGTGTGCGGGTTCCAGTGCCAGTTTTGCGCGTCGGAGTTTGGCTCGAGCCGGTCGCAGCCCACATTGAACCAGACAGGAGAGTTGAAGGCGACCTTTTGATGGATCAGCAGATGCGCCAGCTCATCATGAAAGGTGGCCGCGTCCTCTGGCGTGGCGAAATAGCCGTCGGCCATGCCCCAATCGCGGATGGTTTCGGCCACGCGCGCGATCAACTGGCGCACGCCAGTCTCGCGCTCAGGCGTGTTCATCTGGCCGTGCAGATATTTGCTGGCCACTATATTGGTAGCGGTCATGGACCAGCCAGAGGGCACTTCGACATCCTTTTGCTCAAAGATGGAGTTGCCTTTGGAGTCGGTGATGCTGGCCGTGCGGCGCTCCCATGTGACCTCGTCATACGGTGAGAGGCCGGGACGGGTAAAGTAGCGCGCAAAGGAGACGCCCGCGCCGGAGCCAGTGGCTGGGGTGGTTTCGCCCGTGGTGGAGGTGGTGGTATGCATTATTTCAGCCATAGAAATCGTCCCCTGTTCATTGGATGTTCGCGCACGGCGAAGCGATGGCTGCCTGCCTGCGGCTCAGTTATTTGCCGTGCGGCTGCTTTATTTTCCGGGCCATGCCCAAGTGACCGGAGGAGCCAATCGCGCCCAGTTCCGGCTTGCCTTGCTTGGAAAAAAGCGGCTGCAGAGGCAAAGTTACCCCTGTGGGTTGTGCGTGTCAAGCAAAAACCACAACCCATTGTATCCAGCGGGGAAATGATTGCCAAAATGAGAATGCTGCGGAATTCGGGCCAAAGGCGGGAATTGAGCTGCGGTACAAGTCTGACGGTACGCGCAGGCCGGGGCAGGCGCAAGGCGCAGAAACAGGGCAACGATAGTGGACAGGTGTGGAGTCTGTGGAGAAAGCGTGCAGTTGGCTGCTGGGCGCTGCGCTCTTTACCGGCTTGGCGCGTGCCGTTACAATCGGAAGGGAAGGCCGACGTAGCTCAGTTGGTAGAGCAGCTGATTCGTAATCAGCAGGTCACCGGTTCAAGTCCGGTCGTCGGCTCCAGCAATTCTTTGCTTTCTTCTTGCATTCCATCCTACTCCCCGGTAAGGATGAGCCATGCAGTTTGAGAAGACCTACCATCCAGCGTTCACCATAGTCGGCATCGCATGCCGAGCTTCGACCGAGAAGCCGGCCCCCATTTACGCGCTGTGGCGGCGGTTTCGAGAAGAAAAGATTGCTGCGCAGGTGGTTGAGCGTGTCAGCGATGCGGTCTATGCGCTCTACTGCGAGTACGACAGCGACTACAGAGGTGAGTACACGCTGGTGCTGGGTTGCGAAGTTCCTATGAACGCGCTGATCGCGCAGGAGACGCCAGAGAGTCTGGTGGTGGCGACGGTTCCCGCGGCCAACTATGCGCTGATCGATGCGCGCGGCAAGCAGCCGGATACGTTGATCGCTGCTTGGGCGGATGTGTGGAATTCGTCATTGAGGCGGGCCTATATCTGCGATTTTGAAGTGCATTGGGGGCCGGTGGCAGTGGAGTTGTACGTGGGCATAGAGTAGTTTTTCTCAGTGTTTTTCCTGTTTCATCCGGTTTTCTTCTGTTTTTCCTCAGATTTTTTTCAATTTCTCTTGCAGGTTGCCGAAAATACACGCATACTGACGGCAGTAGACGGTAAGCGCCGCGCACTCAACCGTGACCCGATATAACCGTCAGGATGTACTTCGGATTTTGCGCATCACCGCCCGGCAGTTGGGCGGGTGGGAGCGCTCCGGCCTCGTGGAAATCCTCGATAACTACAGTTTCCAACACCTCACCCATCTGCGCGCGCTACGCGATCTGACGGCGCAGCGCATTCGCGCCTCCAGCATTCGGGAGTCGGTGGCGGCGATGCGCTTGGTTTCCGGCATGGCCAATCCTTTGCAGGAGTCCAAGGCGTTGCGCACTGGCTCACGCATCGTCTTCCGCCATGCGGGCACGGTGGTGGAGCCGATCTCTCGCCAACTGGTCTTTGACTTCGACGGCAGCGCGCAACAGCCGGTGCGCAGCGTGAGGTCGATGGAGATCAGCCAGCGCGACCGCGACGCCTATGTGGCCGGGCTGTTTGCCGAGGCCGTGCGTTGCGAAGACCAGAAGAGCACGCGCAAGCAGGCCGTGGAAATCTACCAGCGCATCTTGGAGGTGCAGCCGAATCACGCACCTTCTTGCATCAATCTGGGCACGTTGTATTACAACCAGCACCAATATGCGCAGGCCGAGCAGATGTATCGGCGCGCCACCGTGGCCGACCCTCGGTATGCGCTGGCGTTTTTCGATCTGGGCAATGTGCTGGACGAAATGCGGAGGCTGCCGGATGCGATCGAAGCCTACCGGCGCGCGATTGCGCTGGCTCCCGACTATGGCGATGCGCACTATAACCTGGCGCTGGCCTATGAGCGCCTGGGCGAGCCGCGGCGCGCGCTGACGCATTGGATGAGCTACGCCAGGCTCGATCCGGTGGGGCCGTGGGCGGACCATGCACGCGCGCAGGCGCAAAAGGCGCTGGAGAATGAACACCTGCAGATCATCCACCGCCGCGTTGCGCGATGAGACCCATCGCGCTGACAGCCTTTCTGCCTGCAGGTTGGCGCTGGTAGAATGGGAGCCAGCATGGCATCCACCACAGCGCTTTCTCCTGAGATTCTCGCCAAATATGAGCCGGTGATCGGCTTGGAAGTTCACGTGCAATTGCAGACGGAGACCAAGGCCTTCTGCGGCTGCTCGTCGCGGTTTGGCGCTGCGCCCAACACACAAGTCTGCCCGGTCTGCCTGGGGCTGCCCGGAGCGCTGCCGGTGCTGAACCGTCGCGCGGTGGAGTTTGCCGCATTAGCTTCGATGGCCATCCACTGTCAGGTGCGCGAGACATCCATCTTCGCGCGCAAGAATTATTTTTATCCCGACCTGCCCAAGGGCTATCAGATTTCGCAGTTTGACAAGCCGCTGGCCGAGCATGGCTGGATTGACGTGCCCACACCAACAGGCACGAAGCGCATCGGCATTACGCGCCTGCACCTAGAAGAGGACGCGGGCAAAAGCATGCACGAAGGTTTTGCCGATTCGCGCGAGCGCACCTATCTGGACCTGAACCGCTGTGGCACGCCGCTGGCGGAGATTGTCAGTGAGCCGGATATGCGCACCCCGGACGAGGCCTTTGAGTATCTGACGCGATTGAAGGAAATCCTGCTTTACACCGGCGTCAGCGATTGTAATATGGAGGAAGGCTCGCTGCGCTGCGACGCCAACGTGAGTGTGCGGCTGAAGGGCGCGCCCAAGTTTGGCGCCAAGGCTGAGGTGAAAAACGTCAACAGCTTCCGCTTTGTGCGCGCAGCGTTGGAGTATGAGATCGAGCGCCAGATTGAAGTGCTCGAATCCGGCGGGCGCGTGTTGCAGGAGACGCGGCTTTGGAACGTGAACGAAGGCCGCACCTACGCGATGCGCTCCAAAGAACAGGCGCACGATTACCGCTATTTTCCAGAGCCGGATCTGCCGCCGCTGGTGGTTTCTGCCGCGTGGCAGGCCGAGATTCGCGCACACATGCCAGAGTTGCCAGAGGCGCGACGCGCGCGCATGGTGGCCGAGTACGAAATCACCGAGCAGGACGCGCAGGTGTTGACGGCCACGCGCGCACTGGCCGATCAGTTTGAGGAAGCGGCCAAGGCATCGAAGAGTCCCAAGCGCGTAGCGAACCTGGTGCAGGGCGAGATTGCCGGACGATTGAAGGCTGCCGGGTTGGAACTGGCGCAGTCACCAGTGACCATGCGCGGCATCGCGCTGGCTGCGGATTTAACCGAGAGCGGCGAGCTGTCCAGCAAGCTGCTCAAGCAACTGCTCGACCGTTGCTTTGAAGCGAGCGAGGATTTCTCCGTTGTCTATGAGCGCGAAAAGCCGCAGCAGATCAGCGATGCCTCCGTGCTGGAGAAGATGATCGATGAGGTTATTGCGGCCAATCCCAAGCAGGTGGAACAATACCGGGCGGGCAAGAAGACGGTGGCCGCGTTCTTTGTCGGCCAGGTGATGCGCATGTCGACGGGGCAGGCGAATCCAGCGCTGCTGAATGAACTAGTGACGAAAAAGCTGGACGGTTAATTGTGCGCCTATAAGGCAAGACAACAACCGAGAGGCTTTATAACTCGGCGGCTTTCGGAGGCTCCTCAGAACTTGTAATACACGCCAATGGCAGGTTCAACCGTTTGAGTGTAAAAGCTGGGGGAGTTGAAGGCTGCAGCGATATCTGGGACTTTGTGCACATTGCCACGAAACTGGGCGCGCAGGCCGAGCCGCGGCAGAATTTGCCAGTCTAGACCAACGCCGTAAACGTAGACCATATTTTGGGAACCCATGGTGCCTCTTGATCCGTTTGTGGGTTCAGAAGTGGTTGGCTCGGTGAGTAGAACGCCTGCTCCGATTAACGCGAACGGCCGGAGATTCTTCTTGCGAATCGAGACCAGCCAATCGCCGGTGATCTCGTGAGCATTCGCTGAGACAGATTCTGGCGGAGGAGGACTGCATGTACCGAAGCCAACCGGACAAAAGGGAAGAGGGCCGTACCACACCTGGCTGGCGTGGTTGAAGGAGTATGTCACTTCGTATCCGATGAAAGAGTTGTGAATTTGGCGCAGCTCGAACAGACCGCCAGCGCCGTTGTTGAGTTGCTGGTGGTTATCGCCGCCGTACGCTGCGGTTAAACCGCCGCCCGAAGCATCAAATACGCTGAGCGCAACATCCGTCTGCTTTTGCGCCTGTGCACTGCCGGTATGGATGGCCACAAGCGCGAGCAGCGATACCAGGCAGGCCAGAGCTTTGTATCTTTGCATAACTGAAATCCCTTCTGCGACCTTCGCAGCCGCCATGCAGCTTGCAACCCAATTAGAAATTAATCGGTACGGTTGGGCTGGGCAAATATCCACCAGGGGCTGCCGCGTACATGGTCCCACTGGGATTGCAGTTGAACTGGCTCTGGTACGTAAGCGTGAAACTTCCGCCCGAGCTAACAGCACTGCTTCCACTGGTGCTTCCGCTGCAACCAGAGACTTGCCAGTAGATCACCGCTCCCGGAGTGCTGTCGTAAAGAGTTTCCGTGAATGTAAGGGTGGGGTACTCCGACCCGTAAATTGTAACGCTGCTGCTGTTGTAGGGCGTTGCTGTTGGGCCGAGTGGGTTGCCTTGCAGCCCACCGGATCCACAGCTAGCTGTCGCGCTGGAGTCGTTGCTTTCCATGAACTGAATGTTGGGCGATGCTCCGCCGTAAGAACAGCAGGGGCCGATTAAGTTCAGATTGTTTGTCTCGCCCGTGGTGCTTTGACTGGAGCAATACGGCGCAGATGTGGTTCCATTGCTCACACTGGTTTGCACAACAAAGGTTGTGCCGCTGTTGAAGTTGACCTGACTACTACAACAGTCGCCGAAGATATTGAACTCCGCTGCATCCCAGCCTTGATCCAAATTGAGCTTGCTATCCTGCGCTACTACTGAGAGATTACCATCAGGTGTGGACAGAACGACAGTATCGGTACCGTTGGCCGTTCCGCCTGTCAGTTCCAATTGAGATATATTGCCGAGCGGTTGGACGGGAACATTTGAGGCGGTGCTGTTGACCCAGCAATCGTCAGTGGTACCGTTCGGCCAACCGGTCCATCCACCTGGACATGCGGTATTCCAGTTCAGTAGCCAGTACTGCATGAATACTTGCGATGAACTATAGGAAAACACGAATTGCTGCCATCCCAGGCAAGCCGATGGATATGCTGCACCGCTGCATGCTGGGGTTGTAAAGGTGTTGGAATTGAGTTGGAGCGAGTAGATGGATGCGCTCGTCAACCCTGCAACAGATAGGAACGATCCGTCTGCCGAGGACAATAATCCTGTCACCGCGGCCGTGTCGTCGTTGCTGCCGCCTCCACCCACAGTGTTGGGCTTGGGTTGCACGCCGTGCACCGGAGGGTAGGGACGGTTGGGCGCGGCCTTGCAAACCGTCTCCGTCCACTCCGTAGCCGGGTAGGAAGCATGAAAGCATCCTTTCTTCGTAGGGACGGGATGCTTCTTCTTGGTTTCACGCCAGGCTTTCCATTTTGCGTGCATCTCCGGGTGCG
>DAHUZD010000434.1 GCA_027306745.1 Acidobacteriaceae bacterium | reverse complement strand
GTCACCTACTTCTTTAACGGCGGCATCGAGAAGCCCTTCCCCGGTGAAGACCGTGAACTGGTCGCCTCGCAAAAGGTCGCCACCTATGACCTCGCGCCGGAGATGAGCGCCAGCGGCATCGCCGACGCCGTCATCAAGGCCGTCGAAGACACCGCCTTCGATGTGGTCGTCGTCAACTTCGCCAATGCCGACATGGTCGGCCACTCCGGCAAGTTGGAGCCAACCATTCGCGGCGTGGAAACCGTGGATGCTTGCCTGGGACGCATCTATCAATCCATCCGCCAGCGCGGCGGCTCCATGCTCATCACCGCCGATCACGGCAACGCGGAGATGATGATCGACCCGGTCACCGGCGGTCCGCACACTGCGCACACCACCAACCCAGTGCCGTTTATTTTGGTGACAGAAGCGGCTAAAAAACTCGGCCTGCGCATGGATGGCTCCCTGCGCGACATCGCGCCCACTGTGCTCGACCTGCTCCACTTGCAACAGCCCAAGGACATGACCGGCTCATCGCTGGTCGCCTCCCGGGAATAAGGCAGCAAGTCATTCTGAGAAGCGCAATAACAGCCTGCCCTGAGCAGCGTCCGCCCATGCGGGCGAGTCGAACTGGAAGAATCCAGAGGGTCTCTGTGCAGGAAACAGCACCAGTACTGCGACGGCCACAACCCAGCCCGCATTCTCTGGATTCTTCGCTTCGCTCAGAATGACCCGGCGTGGGGCATCGTCGATGTTGGATCAACAAGTCATTCTGAACGGAGTCCGCGGACGCGGACGCAGTGAAGAATCCAGAGAATCCTGACTGCATCGATTCAGCGTGCTCCCTTTGGATTCTTCGCTGCGCTCAGAATGACCCGTCAGTTTGCAGGCTTCAGCAGCACCGCGCTGTTTTCATTGCTGCCAATCTGCCGCATCAACTCAACGAATTTCCCGTATTGATCCGCTGGCACTGCAAGCTGCCGCACCTGCATCCTGCTGGTGTAGTGAATCTGGCTGGCCGTTACCACAGTCTTGCTGATGTAGACGGCAAAGCCGGAATCCATGTGCACTGGCTCCGGCACATCCACCACGGTTAAGCCCGGCGGCAGATCGATAGTGTAATCCTCTGTGCGCAAATCCATGCCATCGAACTCCACCGGATACTGGCGCGGCTTCGTCGTGTCCGTTGGCATCACGTCAGACTTGGCCACATGTGGACGCACCAGCCACAGCGTGCCCGCTTGGCGCACGTAGCTGGCTGCGGACAACTCCTCCTGCAAAACAAAATCGGCGTTGCGATCCGCCGCGTGTTCCGCGCTGAAATGCACCAGCGTAAACCCGGCCGGCTCCTCTTGCAGTGCCTGTTCGACGGCCCGGCGCTCGCCTTGTTCATAGCCACTGTGAAAAAGATTGCGAATGCGCGCCGCATCCGGCCCAGCGTAGGTCATCCTTAGCGTTCCGCTCAAAGCTCCATCTGCCGTCAATTGAAAATGTCCGGTGCGCGCAATGGTGTTCTGCTCCGAGGCCGCCACCGGCAAGTGCAACACCTGCGTGTTGGCTCCATCGATCAGCAGCCCATAGCTGCCCTGCAACTCATTCTCCAACTGCCCGGCGGGCGACTCGGGATTCGTCGGATCGAAGATCAACAGCTTGCGCCCGTTCTTATCCGTCACCACGCTTTGTAGCCGCGGGTCATGCAAGCCCGGCGGCAAATCAATGGCCGTAATCATATGATCGGCAAATTGGGAGGGAAACTCCGGTGTAATGTAGCCGCGATGCAAATCCACAACCACGTAATGCGCCTGAATCCCCGCATCCCGCAGCATGGCAATCAGCAGCGTGGCCTTGTCCTTGCAATCGCCAAATTGGCCCGCATACACAGCCGAGGCCGCATGCGGCTGCCATCCCCCCACACCCATTTCAATGGCAACGTAGCGAATATGATCCTGCATGTATCCAGTGATGGCCAGCAGCTTGTCCATGAAGTCGGGCTTGCCCGCAGTCAATTGCGCCACCTGCGCGGCAATCTCTGGCGTGTCTGCGGTGCGCCCCTTGGAGAGATGCTCATACCACTGGCCGATATTGCGCCAGTCTCCCGATTGCGTTGTCTCTCCGCTCGCCGAATAGCTCAGCAGCATTTCCGCATGTAAAGTCTGTCGCGCCGGAGCCAGCGGCTCCCAAAGCATGGCTGGTTGCGCTGGAATCTCCCACTCCCAACGGTTCTCCCCATCTTGCACGGCAGCCACCGGGGCTAGATGCTTCCACGCAATCTTATATGCCGCTCCAGGTGGCAACTCCAGTCGAACGCTCTGCCGCAATGCTGGCAGGTTGTCCTCCTGCAAATCAAAAAGCTGCGTGGTCAGATACGGCTCCAGCGCCTGCTCGTATTCAAAGGCGATCACGCTGCCCGTATCGGCTTCAATGGCTGTGGCCTCTTGCAGGTGCGCGTCATCAAAAATGGCGTCCGTGGCAGTCGCATCCTCAGCCACATCCACAATGTCTTTGCTCTTCACCGCATAGACGTGCCCATCCGGCTCCACCGTCCAGACGTGCAGATACTCCACCTTGCTGCCCTTGTTGTAAGCAACGACAACGCGAGCCTCCGGCCTGCCCTGTGGACGCAAGATCTTGCGCGCCTCCCGGTGGTACAGCACCGCGTTGCCGGCTGCATCCACGCTCAGCGTGTCTTCACGCAGCAACACGCAGGCGTTCACTTCGGCCTCATACGTAGGCGCGGAGACTTGCGCAGCCTGCATGGCCCAATCGGGCGCTTTGGCCGCAGCACAGCAGAGCGATCCAGTGAACGCTGCACAAAAGAAAATTCCGATGCAAAGACTACTGCGCAGTCGCAGACCGCTTAAAGACCGCCGGAGTCGTGTCACTGGCATTCACCTGGCTATAAAAGTCATGCAGCTTCCCGTAATCCTTGACGTCAATGTAGATAGAGGCCAGCACAAACATGCGTTGGAAAATAATCGAGCTGCCTTGCTGTATAGCCTTGGCCTGATAGACAGCCACCTGCGGGTCGGATGTACTGACATCCTTTGGCAAGCTCTCCACCTGCACGCTGGCTGGCAGCTTCAACTCCACCTGAACGACCATCGTATAGGGGTAGTGGAAGTACACTGCATATTTGCGGCTGGGGGCAACAAAAACCTGCTTGGCCTGCGCCCGGAAGATTTGCGATGGCACCAGGAGATGGTTGGCCGTGGCCGTCGCCACCGGGCCACTGATGCGGTAATTCAAGATCAACGGCTGCTCCATATCCTTGCCGTTGGCTTCCTCGATCAGCCGCACCGACATGCCCGCTGGCAACATGTCTTTCAGCAGATCTTCGAAATCCTTGGTGGCTCCGGCAAAATCCTTGTCCGCTTCTCGTTGGCGCAGACGCATCCCGTCTTGTCCACCGTAAGCCAGTTGCACCGTGCCCGCCACGGACCCGGTATTAGTCAGCCACAATTCCGCCGTCCGCTGCACGGAACTATCCTTGTAGCCCATCGATGGAGTCACCGCCAGTTCGGTCCCAGAATTCGTCTGCCGCAGCCCACCGGCCAAGGTGTGCGCCCAAGCCAGCTGTCCATACGGACAGTAGAGCGAGCCAGGATCAAAGAACTGCTCCTTTCCGTTGATATAGACAATGGCGACCTCTCCATTCAGTTGGTCAAAGTTCAGATACGTCTTGGAAAATATATTTCGGTCCCGGTTTGTCACGTCCATCACGTAGGCCGGCATCCCTGCGGCCCGGGCCATGGAAACGAACAATCGCGTAATCTGTTTCGCGTTGCCTCGTTTGCGCTCCCAAATATCGTCGCTGCTCTTCGCAGGCGACTTCTGTTCCTCCGCCGAACGGCTGCCAGCATGGAGGTAGTTCGTATTCTGCAATTGCATCACCGCTGCATAGATGGCCCGCAGCGTCTGCTCCTCGCCGCCCTGTTTCAGATGGGCGACGGCTTCCTTCACCTGCGGTCCGGGGGTGGCAAATTTATTGACGCTCTTGGACCAGTAGCCTCCCTCGTCCTTCCAATACTCGTCGCCGGACCGGGATGCGGTGTAAAAGAATGCCACGCGATACGACATATTGTGTACAGGCGGCAAATGCGCGGCCTTGGGCACTGCGGGAACATCCTGAATGTCCAGATTCCAGATTCCTGCAACAGCCCCTCCTGTATTGTCGATCGTTGCCTCACGAATCATCTTCGGCTGCACACCTGGGGGCAACGAGCTGGTAAAGGCCAGCTCGCTCAGCTCATGGCCATACTTGTCTTGCGCGTACCGCGTTGTACTCGCGCTGAATGGGGTAAATTCGTCATGGATTCTGCGCGTGAAGAGGTCTGTCTGCACATACCAAGTGGGTGGCTCGATATAGTTTTCGCCATAGCTTACGGTGAATCTGTATTCAAGAATGCTGCCCACCTGCACATTCGGCATCGGGAAAACCTTCTTGCGAACATGTTCCCCGTCGGCCCGGACTTCTTCCTGATCCAGCCCCTTGCCCTGAAACAGAATCACCGTTCCGTCGCTGTGTATCGTCCGGCCTTCAAAGTTGTCGACGCCCTGCCAGTCGCTGTCATAAAAAATAGTGACACTCCCATACTTATCCTTGCCAGCTTCTGTCAGAATCTTGATGCGCTCATGGATGACGGTGGAGTTTTGATAGTTCAGGTTGTTATCCGTTCGCTCCAGGTCCAGATAAATGGCAATTGCGCCCGGAGCCTTCGGCTCTGCGGCCATGTGCAACTCCTCCGGCGTGGGCGCTTGCCACTCCGTCGCCGCGTGGGCCGCCAGGGATAGAGAGAAAAATGCAATCAGCAGGGAAAGGAAGGTCTTCGGATAGCTCATGCAGAGTCACGCTCGCATTCAGTTGAAATTCCTCCAAACAAACCACGGCTCTTCTGCGCACTTAGAATCCGATTTGCATGGAGACTTCTTTCTACCACGGCTTCCCGACATCAACAATGGATTTCTCCATCGGGTACCTCTTCTGTTTCCACGCCGCCATGGGCTGTTCGAAGTAGCGCCACGACACCGCCGAGATGACCAGCGCCGTCGCCAACTCCACGGCGAGGCTCACGCTGTGCGGCAGCCGGGCGCGCCAGAACAAATGTACCGGGTAATGCACCAGATACAGGCAATAGCTCACCAGCCCCAGCCAGACCAACCACTGCGCACGCAGCGAGCGTGCCAGCCGCGACGACCCGCCTGCCGCCGTCAACGTCAACAACAGCAGCAGCGACCAGGCCGCCCACAACAAGCTGTACTCCGCCGCATTAAAAACGCGCAGTGCCAGCGGAGCTTTATAGGCAAAGCCCGTCGCGCCATCCAGCCCAATCGCTGCGGCCAACAGCGCCGCCCAGCCTGCATGCATCCACCACGCCCGCCGACTCACCCACTCCATCAGCATCGCGTTGTGATCCATCCACAGCAACGCCAGCAGCGAGCCTGCGGCCAGCGAATCCATCTGCCCCCAAAATGTTTCCTGAATCCAATGCGGATGCGGATAGAAAAATCGCAATGCCGGATCCGCCAATAAAATCAACCCCAACATCGGCGTCAACACGCGCCGACTTGCGCGCGTCCACAGCACCAGCGGTGCCCACAGCAGATAAAACGCCTCTTCCGCAGAGAGCGTCCACAAAACCGAAAAGCCCATGATCGTCCAATCCGGACGCGGCACGATGTGCAGATGCGTGATCTGCGGCGGAACGATTCCCTGCAAAAAGAAAAGATAGGTGCCCACCGTCCGCCAGGGCTGCGGCGTGCGCATCCAGATCGCAGCCAGAAAATAAACCAGCAGCACACCGTAGTACAGAGGGAAAATGCGCAGCGCTCGCCGCGCATAAAACGTGCGCAGCGCCCGGGGGCTTTCCGTCGAGCGCAGCAGTATCGTCGTGATCAAAAATCCGGACAGCACCAGAAACAGATTCACGCCGAACCAGCCCCAGTGAGGCCCCCACAGAATCAGCGACGGGTGGTGAATCCAGTGGCCCACCACCACCAGCAAAATCGCAATGCCGCGCAGGCCGTCGAGTTCTCGAACTCTTCGCAACCGCCCTCCCCGCACCTGTTTTCAGGCTGGCTCTCGTGGGCCAGCATACCATCCAGGGTGCCCAGGGTTCCCTTGCAGCTTCCTCCGGTTGTTGCCGGGACGCGAATCCGTCACAATAGAGGAAGCAGACCTATACTCAATCCATCCACGCGTCCCTCTGCCCAAGACCATGAAAAAAACCGCCGTCATTATTGGTGCAGGCCCCGCCGGCCTCACTGCCGCCCTCGAACTGTTGCGCCGCTCGGATGTACACCCCATCGTGCTTGAAGCCACAGATGAGATCGGCGGCATCTCGCGCACCATCCGCTACAAGGGCAACCGCATGGACATTGGCGGCCATCGTTTCTTTTCCAAGTCCGACCGCGTCATGGAGTGGTGGCTGGATCTAATGCCCGCCGCCGTGGCCGAGGGCGAACAGTCCGCCGTGCCCATCAGCTACCAGAACAAACAGCGCACCATCCCCACCGGCTCCTCGCCCGTCTCTGGCGATCCCGATCTTGTCATGCTGGTGCGCCCGCGCAAAAGCAGAATCTATTTCCTGCGCCGCTTCTTCGATTACCCCATCAAGCTCACCGGCGACACGCTGCGCGGCCTTGGTGCCGTGCGCACGGTTCAGGTCGGCTTCAGCTATCTGGCCGCCAAGCTTGCCCCACGCAAGCCGGAGACCTCGCTCGAAGACTTCATCGTCAACCGCTTTGGCAAACAACTCTACGGCCTCTTTTTCGAGTCCTACACGGAAAAGGTCTGGGGCGTGCATCCGCGCCACATCAGCGCAGAGTGGGGCGCACAGCGCATCAAGGGCCTGTCGCTCACCAGCGCCATCCGCCACTTTGTCAAACAAGCCTTCTCCAAAAAGAAGCCCTCCAGCGACCTCAGCCAGAAGGGCACAGAGACCTCGCTCATCGAACGCTTCCTCTATCCCAAATTCGGCCCCGGCCAGCTTTGGGAGCACGTCGCCTCGCTGGTCACCCAGGGTGGCGGCGAGCTGCACATGCAGACGCGCGTCACGCAACTCCACACCAGCGGCAACCGCATCACGCAGGTCACCGCCGTTGACGCCAGCGGCCAGACGCACACCTTCACTGCCGACCACGTCATCTCCACCATGCCCATCCGTCACCTTATCCGCAGCCTGCAATGCCCCGTGCCGCAAGAGGTCATCGACATCAGCAACGGCCTCATCTACCGCGACTTCATTACCGTTGGCCTGCTCGTCAACCGCCTGCTCGTCACCGAGCCAGACGGCAGCACCCTGCGCGACACCTGGATCTACATTCAGGAGCCGGATGTGCAAGTGGGCCGTCTGCAAATCTTCAATAATTGGAGTCCGTGGATGGTCGCCGACCCCACCAAGGTCTGGATCGGCCTCGAATACTTCTGCAATGACACCGACGCGCTTTGGAAGATGCGCGATGACGAAGTGCAGGCCTTTGCCATCACCGAACTGGAAA
>DAHUZD010000428.1 GCA_027306745.1 Acidobacteriaceae bacterium | reverse complement strand
GTCCTTGGAGAAACACGAGCCGCCGTAGCCAAGGCCCGGCTGCAAAAACGCAGGGCCGATTCTGCGATCGAGCGCAATGCCGCTGCGCACCTCGTCAATGTCTGCGCCTGCGGCCTCGCATACGTTCGCCACCTGATTGATGAAGGAAATCTTCATCGCCAGAAATGCGTTGGATGCGTGCTTAATCAGCTCCGCGCTTTTGGCCGAGGTCTGCAAGATCGGCGGAGGCGACAGCGGAGAACAGCGCCCGGCCACAGCATGGGCCTGTGCGTAATACTGCCCAGAGGTCAGCGGAGCGTAGACCCTGCGCATGACCTGCATGGCGCGCTCTGACTCCGCGCCCACCACGATGCGGTCGGGATGTAGAAAGTCTACAATCGCCGTGCCTTCGCGCAAGAACTCCGGGTTGGAGACCACATCAAACTGCGCGTCGGCAATTCCCTGCCCCGCAATCAAGCGGCGAATCCACGTGTTGGTGTAGACCGGCACCGTGCTTTTTTCCGCAATCACGGTATAGCCGCGAATCGAGCGCGCGATCTGGCGCGCAACGGACTCCACATAGGAGAGATTGGCCGGGCCTTCATCGCTCTGCGGCGTGCCCACGGCGATAAAGACCACGTCTGCCTGCGCAACCGCGCCGGGCAAATCCTCCGTAAAACGCAACGATGACGCCAGATGCCGCCGCAGCATCTCGGGCAGGAACTGCTCATGAATCGTGGGCTGTCCCTGGGCGTGCAGCTCCAGTTTGTGTGGATCATTGTCCACACAAACGACGGCGTGGCCCATCTCTGCGAAGCAAACGGAGGCCACCAAACCCACGTAGCCAGAGCCAATCACGGCGATTTTCATGGGAACTTCTTTGGAGGCCATGCCGCTCCCGCCGGAAATCATCCTTGCATCATATCAAGCGCCTAACGCTCATTTTTACCCGTGAAAGCCCTGGGGCGCTCAACGCCGCGCTGTTATCTGTTCGTATACTGTGCCGGGCTTCCGCATTGACGAGTGCACAACCCGAACCCTATCCTCAGGATACGCAGTCGGGAATCATGCTTTGCAATGCAAGCACTTGCAGTCGATTTGGACTCGCGCGCGGCGGCCCAGACGCCGATTCTGTTGGATGAAGAGGTCTGGAAGGAAAGCGGGACGAAAGTGCGCACGAATTGGATTCAGAACTCGCCGCAGCGGCAGCCCAGCCTGTTCAGGCCGCGGGGGAGCGCCATCTCCGCATGAACGCACCGGAACAGAATGCTCCTGAGCGTCCGCCCTTTTCCCCGCGCAGCTTTCAGACTGGCGGCGGCTGGGTAACGAACGAGGAAGGCAACGCGCTCTCAGAAAACCTGCTGACCCTGCGCAAGCGCAAGTGGTTGGTGCTGGCCTGCGTCTTTATTGGCGGCGTCATCGGCGTGGTCAAGGCCGTCACGACTCCCAAGGTCTACACAGCGGGCGCAACCATCCAAGTGCGTCCCGGCGCGGCGAACGAGTATCGCGTTGAAGGCCAGCCCGGCGTGGGCCAAGAGGATCTGGGCATCCGCTTGGAGACAGAGGTTTCCATTCTACAGAGCGGCAGCCTGCTGCTGAAAGCGGCGCAGGAAATGCATCTCGAAAACAATCCTGTCTTTCTGGGGCCAAAGGCCACCGTGCATCATCTGGACCCCAACGACCGCAACGTGCAGGACTCCATGATCGGCTTTCTGAGCGGTGCGCTCGCCGTTGGCCGCATTCCAAAAACAGAGATCATCAGCATTCAATACACCAGCCTGTCGCCCAAGCTCTCCGCAGAGGTGGTCAACACGCTGATCCAGGACTACGTGGAGCGGAGCTTCCAGACACGCTACGCCGCCACGCAACGCGTCTCGCAATGGCTGCAAGGGCAGTTGGATGATCTGCGGCAAAATGTGGAGCACTCCCAAGAGCGGTTGGTGGAGATGCAAAAGCGGCTGGGCGTGCTCGGCTTCAGCGATCAGACGCATGACCTTGAATTAGATACGCTCGACAATCTGTCGCACGCGGCCTCTGAGGCGAAAATCCAAAGCATTCTGGCCGAGGCGCGCTACCGGATGCTGACGGGCACCAACCCGGAACTGATCGACGGCAGCCCCAATGTGATGGGATCCTCCAACGCGACGCTGCTGGCCACATTGCGCAATCAGGAGACGAACCTCGAAAGCCAGGCCGCACAACTCAACACGCAGTACGGCCCCAATTACCCTGAAGTGCGGCAATTGAAGGCCGAGATGCAGCAGACGCAGAAGGCCATCAACCAGGAACAGAAGCGCGTGATGGCCGAGGCCAAAACCGAGTATGAAACTGCGAATCAGAATAAGGCGATGACGCAGGCCGCACTCGACAAGGAACTGGCCGGCGCCTACAAGCAACGCGACGATCTGGCGCAATACGAACTACTCCAGCGCGAATACCAATCCAACCGCACGCTGTACGAGGGCCTGCTCAGCCGTCTGCGCGAGGCAGGCATTGAGTCTGGCCTGGCCAGCAGCGAAATTGATGTGATCGACACGGCGCGCATTCCGATGTACCCGAGCGGCATGTCGCGCAGCTCACGCGTCATGGTGGGCTTGCTCTTCGGCCTATTCGGCGGCATGGCGCTGGCCTTCTTCGTTGACAGTCTGGACACGAGTCTGCGCACGGTGCACGATATTGAATCCGTTTCCGAGTTGCCTTCGCTTGCCGTAATTCCGCGCGCGCGCAAGTTGCTGCCTCGCACCATTGCAGAGGACACCCGCTCGGCAGCCATGCGTAATGTGGATGCGCTGGGCCAGCCCAATTCGCAATTTGCCGAGGCCTTCCGCTCACTGCGCACGGCGCTGATGCTCTCTGGCGTTGGCCAGCCGCCGCAATTGATCCTCGTCACCAGCTCCACACCGGCAGAAGGCAAGAGCACTGTGGCCACCAACCTGGCCAGCATTCTGGCGTTCCGCGATGCAAGGGTGTTGCTGATCGACGCCGATCTGCGCCGTCCCACCGTACACAGCCGCTTTGGCGTCAGCGGTAAAGTGGGCCTCTCCACCGTACTGAGCGGCAGCAATACGTTGGACGAAGCGTTGCAATCCGTTCCTGACATTCCGAATCTTTCCCTGCTCACCAGCGGCCCGGTGCCGCCGTTTCCGACCGAGATGATCGTCTCCAAAGCGATGAGCGATCTGCTTGTCGAATGCCGCCGCCGCTATACGCATATCGTGCTGGATTCGCCGCCGATTTTGACCATCACCGATGGCATCGTGCTGGCCCCGCAGTCGGACGCAGTGTTGCTGGTCGTGCGCTATGGCCGCGCCAGCAAGCACTCCGTGCGCCGCGCGCATGACCTGTTGCAGCGCGCTGAAGTCCGCATGGGCGGCACGGTCATCAACGCCGTCGATACATCCTCGCAGCGCTATTATGGCTACTACGGCTACCAGCGCTACTCCTATTTCAACGACCGTGGCCCGGGGGAAATGCCAACAGGCAAGCGCAAATGGCCGTTCTTCTGGCGCA
>DAHUZD010000140.1 GCA_027306745.1 Acidobacteriaceae bacterium | reverse complement strand
TGGCTATCCTGCATCGCGCAGAAAGGCGATGACGTGGTCAGCCTGCACAACCCCAACTAGATGATGCTCCTCATCCGTCACAGGCAGCGCGTGCAGGTTGTATTTGTCAAAGAGTTCGGCAACCTCTTTTTCATGCGAAGTCACCTCGCAGCTCACCACGCTGGCATTGGCCAGCGTCTGCATCGGCGTCTCCGGCGAAGCCAGCACCATGCGCGCCAGCGGCACGACCCCGGTCAAAATCCCCGTTTCGTTCACCAGGTAAATTTCCGTCACCGTTTCTGGAGCATCGTCAAATGCCCGCAAAGCGCTGGCCGCTTCCATCACGGTTGCCGTGTCAGGCACCGCAACATAGTTTGTGGTCATACGACCAGCAGCGGAGTTTTCCCGGAACTCCAGCAGTTCCTCGACCTCCTGCCGCTCCTCAGGCTCCATTTCTTCCAGAATGGCCTCAGAGCGCTCCTCGGGCAGCTCGGCCAACAAATCGGCAGCCGCTCCAGGGTCCATCTCTTCGATGATGTCGGCCATGTGCTCGGACCCAAGCGCCTCCACCAGCGATTTTTGAAATTTTGGATCGACCTCTTCCAACGCTTCCGCGGCCACCTCTTCATCCAGTGTCGTAAATACAGCCTGCCTTTGCGCCGGAGCCAAGTCCTCCAAAATATCGGCAATGTCCGATGGATGCAGTTGTGCCAACCGCTCGTGGTCAATCTTCAGGCGCACGCGCCGCGCCGGGTCCACCTCGATCAAATCAACAAATTTCCATGGAATTACACGCGCATGAAAACGCGCAGCGATTTCGTTCACCATCCCACTGGGCAAAAAGCCTTTCAGCAGCCGCCGGATCGCACCGCGCGTCCCCACTTCCACATCGGCCATGTGCAGTTCGGATCTTTCTTCGGTCTGCAACCAGATCAGGCCTACGTCATTGACACGCACCACCTTGCGTCCATGCACGTCAATGATCTGCTGATCCATCAGGTCTCGCTCCAGCAGCAACAGCGTTTCTGTTGCACTGAAAGCACGCACCTCCGCATCCTTGCGCAATTGCAGGCTGCCCGACGCAGCCATGCGTACACCGGCAGGCGCCACTGTCAGCAATGAATCCTTAGCCCCATACTGCGCTGCTGCATGGCCCGGGGCGTGAATCACCAGAGCGGAAACGGACTCCGCATTCGGACCCGGCGTAATGGCGATCTCGCGCAAGCGTCCCAGTCTTCCGCCAGCCGCATCCAGCACCAGCACACCCTGCATCTGCGAAAAATGAACGCGCGTATTGTCGGTTGAGTGCATGGCCGGTCCCCAAATATCTTGGTCAAATACCGCACACACCACGAATCGCATCCATGGCTGCGCACAGGCTTCCCACTGAAGAGTACCGCACCTTTTGCCGCTCCCGCATCTGTCCTATGAAAAATTCTGACTCCGCGTCTGCACAGCGTCTCCCCGTCTGCCTTGACATCTCCCCAGACGGACAAGCAAACTGCCCGTGGTGGGCGTTTTTTCTCCCCCACCCGGCAAACGGCCCGCAACAGGGCGCGTACGGAGCCAGATCGAGACGTGGCCGACTCTACTGCAAGCCGGTATACCTACACCTTGGACTCATCGCTGGAGAGCGTGAACAGGGTCGAGCAGGCTGCGGAACAAATCGCGCAAAAGGCCGGCTTCAACGAAGATGCCGTCTTCCAGGTCTCCATGGCCGTACGCGAGGCCGCTGTCAATGCAGTCCTGCATGGGAACGCTTACGACGCGCAAAAAAAAATCACCGCATCGTTTGAGAACACAGGCAAGGCGCTGGTCATTCGCATTACCGATCAGGGCAAGGGGCTGGACATATCACAACTCACGGACCCTCGCGCACCCGAAAACCTGCTCAGCGGCTCCGGGCGCGGCATTTTCCTCATCCGATCCTTTATGGACGAGGTACACTTCAAGCAGCTACACCCGGGCACGGAATTAACCCTCATTAAACATTTCACTTCCGCCCCAACAGGCATGTAAGGAGGATTTCAAATATGAGCATGAAAGCCAGCACCCGCCAAGTGGACGGTGTCACAATTTTGGATCTCAGCGGCCGCATTACTTTGGGCGAGGGCAGCGTGCAACTGCGTGACGCCGTGCGCGATCTCATCGGCAAAGGCTCCAAGCGCATCCTGCTGAACCTCGCCGAAGTCAACTACATCGACAGCTCGGGCATTGGTGAGCTGGTCAGCGCCTTCACTTCCGTCCGCAACCAGGGCGGCGAGCTGAAACTGCTGAACCTCACCAAGAAAGT
>DAHUZD010000410.1 GCA_027306745.1 Acidobacteriaceae bacterium | reverse complement strand
TGGCTGCGGGCGATCGACGGCGCTGTCAAACTCCACCGGCTGATCGGGAGCTGTGGGCAGGTTCATGCCGCGCAACGGTTGAAACTCGCGCCATGCGTCGAGAATCTGTTCCCGCGTGGCGGGCGTGCGCAGTTGAATGCTGACGCTCTCGGTATGTCCGTCTTCCACGGCGACGCGGTTGCAGTGCGCGCTCACCTTGGCATCGAGATGCGTAATGTGTTTGCCGTGCAGCGTGCCGAGCAGTTTGCCGGTCTCCTCTTCGAGCTTCTCTTCTTCGTTGCGAATGAAGGGAACGACGTTGACGAGGATGTCCAGTGAGGGCACGCCGGGGTAGCCCGCGCCGCTGACGGCCTGCATGGTGCTGACGAAGACAGCGCGAATGCCGAAGCGTTCTTCAATGGGCTTGAGCGCGAGCACCAGGCCGATGGCCGAGCAGTTGGGATTGGTGACGATGTAGCCGCCGCTGGATTTTCTCCAGCTTTGCTCTTCGATCAGCGCGAGGTGGTCTGCGTTGACCTCTGGGATGACCAGCGGCACATCGGCCTGCATGCGGAAGGCGCTGGAGTTGGAGATGACGGCGCAACCGGCGGCGGCAAACTTCGGCTCCATGTCGCGCGCGATGTCACTGTCAAGGGCGGCGAAGATGATCGACGGCGCGCCTTCTGGCGTGGCCGGTGAGACGGGCATGGCCGCGATGCGCGCAGGCAGCTGCGTGTCCAGCTTCCAACGCACGGCTTCGCCGTAGGGTTTGCCACTGGAGCGGTCGCTGGCCGCCAGCCAGGTGACATGGAACCAAGGATGGTTTTCGAGGAGTTGAATGAAGCGCTGACCTACCATTCCAGTCGCGCCCAGAATGCCTATATTGTGCTTTGCGTGCATGATCGTGAATAACTCTACTTTACTAGTCTAGCGCCTGCGCCGCTTCAGCGCGAGAAGGTGAAGTCAGCATGAACCGTTCCGTGCGCAGGGACGGTGATTTGCAGCACCTGGCTGGTCAGTTTTTCATGAATTGCGGCCAGTGTATACGTGCCCGGCGGTAGCCCGGTGATCGTGAAGTGGCCGTCGTCATCCGAGACAGCGTAGAACGGACTTTGCGAGACATTGATGAAGGCTTCCATCCACGGATGGTTGTTGCAGCGCACGGGCAACATCAGCTCTGGCATGGGAAAGATGTGTTGCTCAGGCTGGCCCATCGGGGCCTGCGAGATGTCCACCGCAGCGTTGCCTGGTGCGGTCGGTTCCAAGTGAATGTTGTGCATGGTCGGGTCGTCGGTGTGGAACTCGACCGGCTGGCCGGCCATGACGCCGATGACGTGCGGAGTGTAGCGGCAGCCTTTTTGGTCGAGTACCACGGGTGTGGTTGAAGGTGCGTAGCGCCTGGCTCCCAAGCCCGATTGCACGTAGATGAAGACGTTGGCCAGTCCGCCGTTGTGCACGACATATTGCTCGGTGAGGTTGGGCGTTTTGCTGCCGTAGGCGCAGGCCGGGTCTTGGGCCATGTCAATGCGGATGCGTTGGGGCACCGCGCCCTTCCAGTGAATCGTGCCTGTGACGGTGCCGGCCGTGGCTGGGTCAATTTTTGCATACGCAACAGCCGGGGTCGGCTGGTCTTGATCATTCGTAAGAACAAGCGGGGGCTTGATCTGCTGGCAGCCGGTGGAGGCCAGCAGCGCGGCTACGCCTGCCGCGAGCAGGAGGCTGCGATATGGAAGCTTCATGAGCGTTTTTTCCCTTCGGGGCCACTGCTGACCGAGGAGCGTGTGGGCTTGGCCGCACGGGCCTTGGCGTCGGCGCTGGTGTGGCTGCTGAGCAAACCTTCCAGCTCCGCCTTGAATTCGTTGACGTCCTTGAAGTCCCGATGCACGGAGGCGAAGCGGATGTAGGCCACGGTGTCAATGGACTTCAACTCGCGCATGATCTGGTCGCCGATCTCGCCGGAGGTGCGCTCGCGCTCTGCCGAATCGACAACAAAGCGCTCCACCTCATTGACGATGGACTCCAATCGCGCGGCGGAGACAGGGCGTTTTTCGCAGGCACGCAGCAGACCGCTTAGAATTTTTTGGCGATCGAATCTTTCGCGGCGGCCATCTTTTTTGGCGACCATGTAGGGAATTTCATCGAGACGCTCATAGGTGGTGAAGCGCTTTTCGCAGCGCTCACACTCGCGGCGGCGGCGGATGGAGTCCGCCTCCTTGCTCTCGCGCGAGTCCACAACCCGGTCCTGGGTAAAGCCGCAATAAGGGCACTTCATCGCTGTACCGATTCTAACAACCTGAGCGGAGGCGCAGTGGAATTTGTTGGCGTGGCAGAGGATTATTCCAGCACGATGCGGCGCAGGCGCAACGAGTTGCTGATGACGGAGACGGAGCTGAGCGTCATGGCGGCGCTGGCCAGCATGGGGCTGAGCAGCAGGCCGAAGAATGGATAGAGAATACCTGCGGCGATGGGTACGCCGAGCGAGTTATACAGGAAAGCGAACCAGAGATTCTGGCGGATATTGCGCAGAGTGGCCTGGCTGAGATTGCGTGCGCGCACAATGCCGCGCAGGTCGCCGCGCAGCAGCACGATGCCCGCGCTCTCCATGGCTACATCTGTGCCGCTGCCCATGGCGATGCCCACATCGGCTGCGGCCAGAGCGGGTGCGTCGTTGATGCCGTCGCCAGCCATGGCGACCTTGCCCTGTGCTTGCAGGGCGCGGATGGCCCCGGCTTTTTGGTGTGGCAGCAGGCCGGCCTGCACCTCATCAATGTTCAGGCGGAGCGCGACGGCATCGGCTGTGGAGCGCGCATCGCCGGTGAGCATGACCACGCGCACGCCCAGTGTGTGCATCTGCCAAATCGCGCGGCGCGCGGATTTTTTGATGGGGTCGGCCACGGCCACCAGCGCGGCCAGCTTGCCATCCACCGCGGCGTAGAGCACGGTGGCTCCCTCCTGCTGCATGGATTCGGCCTGTTCACGCACGCGGCGCACGTCGATTTGCACGGCGTGCATCTGCGACAGATTCCCCAGCACCACTGTGCGCCCGGCCACGGTGGCGCGCACGCCCTGGCCGGGAGTGGAAGCGAAGTGCTCGACCGCGGGAAGCAACAACTTGCGCTCGCGCGCAGCGGCCAGCATGGCGGCGGCCAGCGGATGCTCACTGGCCTGTTCGACGCTGGCGGCCAGTCGGAGAATCTCTTCTTCCTCAAAGCCGGGCTGGAGCGCAATGGAGATCAGCTTCGGCTTGCCTTCTGTGAGCGTGCCGGTTTTGTCCACCACCAGCGTGGTGACTTGCGCCAGGGTCTCCAGGGCTTCGGCATTGCGCACCAGCACGCCGGACTGTGCGCCGCGCCCCGTGCCTACCATGATGGACATGGGCGTGGCCAGGCCCAGCGCGCACGGGCAGGCGATGATGAGCACGGCGACGGCGTTGACCAGCGCGTACGCCAGCCTTGGCTGCGGCCCAAGGAAGAACCACACGCAAAATGTGAGCACAGAGACGGCGACCACGGCGGGCACAAACCAGGCGGCGGCCCGGTCGGCCAGCCGCTGGATGGGCGCGCGTGTGCGTTGTGCATCGCTCACCATTTGCACGATGCGGCTGAGCAGAGTTTCTTGGCCCACGCGCACTGCGCGCATGGTGAAGCTGCCGGTGGTGTTGAGCGTGCCACCGGTGACGGAGCCGCCTGAGGATTTTTGCACCGGAATGGGTTCGCCGGTGACCATGGATTCATCGACGCTGCTGGCTCCGCTGAGCACGAGGCCATCGACTGGAACTTTTTCCCCGGGGCGCACACGCAACACATCGCCAACGCGGACCTGATCGAGGGCAACGTCCTGTTCGCCGTCTGGCAGCACGATGCGGGCCGTCTTCGGCGCCAGGCTCAGCAGGGATTTGAGTGCGCTGGAGGTGCGGCTGCGTGCGCGCAACTCCAGCACCTGGCCCAGCAGCACCCGCGTGGTGATGACCGCAGCGGGTTCAAAGTACAGGTTGGCCGCACCGTGCGCATCGCGCATGGCGGCAGGCAAGGTGCGCGCAAAGACAAGCACGAACAGGCTGTACAAATAGCTGACGCCTACGCCGAGGCCGATGAGTGTGAACATGTTGAGCCGCAGCGTGCGCAGCGAACTGGCCGCGCGCTGCATCAGCGGCCAGCCGCACCAGAAGACCACGGGCGTCGCCAGCAGAAATTCCACCCAGGCCAGCCGTGCGTTGCCCAGCGCGTGGTGGATGGGCTGGCTGGGCAAAAGGCCAGAGGCCATGATGGCCAGCAGCGGCGCGGCGAGAGCGGCTGCGCTCCAAAAGCGGCGGCGCATGTCCTCTAATTCAGGATTTTTTTCATCGGTCAAGGTGACCACGCGCGGCTCCAGCGCCATGCCACAGATGGGGCAGGGGCCGGGCTGGTGCTCCAGCACCTCAGGATCCATCGGGCAGATGTATTCCACCGTGCCAGCTTTGGCCGGAGCGGGCGCAGCCGGGCTGGTGTCGCAGCAGGAACCAGCCTTGGCCGACGCAGGCGTGAAGAGGATGAGATTGGATGTGCCCTGGGCCGGGGCCACATGCAGATATTGCGCGGGATGGGCCGCGAATTTTTCTGCGCAGGATTTTGCGCAGAAGTAGTAGCGTTTGCCTGCGTGCTCCAGTGTGGTTGCCGCACGGGCCTGCGATACCTTCATGCCGCAGACGGGATCGGTCTCCGTGGGTAAATATTGCGTGGGATGGGCCGCGAATTTTTCTGCGCAGGGTTTTGCGCAGAAGTAGTAGCGTTTGCCTGCATGCTCCAGTGTGGCTGCCGCTTTTTCTGGTGCGAACTTCATGCCGCAGACGGGATCACGAACGGCTGCGGGCAGGTGAGCATCCATGGTATTCGCCTCCTGATTGTGAATGCAGGCAACGTGGCGTTACGCCGGACCAACGACTGTACCGCTTTAGGATGCTCCGCAGTGCCGCGCGGATGCAAGATCAGAAAGGCGGAATTATTTCGCCGGAGTGGTGGGCGTTCCGTTTTTGCTCTTGTCTGAATCGCCGCCGTCCTTGAAGACGCCAAAAACTCTGCCGAAAAATCCTTTTTTCTTCTCAGGAGCTTTGGGTTGCGCTGGAGCCGGGGTGACGGCGGGTGTGCCGGGCGCAGCATTGGGAGCCGGTGCAGCAGGCGCGGCGGTGCCGGTGGCCGCCGGAGTTGCCGGTGCAGGTGAGCCGCCCAAGCCAAAGATCTTTTGGAAGATGTTGCGCTGGTCGCCATTGGGATGGTCGCAGGTGGCCGTGGGCTGCGTGCCATCGAGGAAGGCCGCGTCGTAGTCATCCGGGCAGGCGGAGTCGGCCAGCAGATTGGTCGCGTTATCGAGCGAGATGATGGAGACGCCCGGCGGCGGATCAACGTATTTTGTATCGGAGTACTGAGGCAGCGCCGTGGCGCGCTTCATAAAATCGGCCCAGATGGGTACGGCAGCCTGCGAGCCTTCCAGCTTCAGGTCCGTGTAATCGTCATTGCCCACCCAGACCACGCAGAGCAGATTGCTGGTGAAGCCAGCAAACCATGCATCGTGTTCCGTGCCGGTTTTGCCGGCGGCGGGTGCGGTGAAGCCCAGGCCGCGCACACTGGCGGCAGTGCCGTGATTGATGACATCTTCCATCAGGCTGAGCGTGAGGTAAGCCACGCGCGGATCGAGAATCGGGGTGGATTGCGTGGTGAAGTTGTCGACCACATCGCCATTGGGCGCTCGGACGCTGGCGATCATCCACGGCTGCAAGCGAATGCCGCTGTTGGCAAAGATGGTGTAGGCTCCTGCAATGTCCAACGGCGTGGCGTCATAGGTGCCGATGGCCATGGAGGGAGTTGCTTCTACGGAAGTGATGCCGGCTTGACGTGCCAGGTTCGCCACGTTGTCATAGCCGACCATCTGCGCCAGCGCGACCGTGGCGATGTTCTGCGACATCATCAAACCAAAGCGCGCAGTAATCATGCCATAGACTTCATTTTTGAAGTTGTGCGGCTCGTACTGTTCCGTGCCGTTGTCAAAGCTGAAGGTCTGGTCGGC
>DAHUZD010000409.1 GCA_027306745.1 Acidobacteriaceae bacterium | reverse complement strand
CCACTATGTAGCCTTTTGAAGGTCCGCCTGTGGCTCTGCGGATTGACCCTCCATCTCCATTTGCTTCAGCTTATTCAAGAGAGCTTTGTAGCTGACGCCGAGGCGGCGGGCGGCCTCTTTGCGGTTCCAGCGCGTCTGCTCCAGCATTTGCAGAATCGCCTGGCGCTCTGCCTGCCATGCGGCGCGGCGGCCAATCTCCAGCAGGGAAGGTTCGGCGGTTTGCTTTTCCGTGCGTCGGCGGCCTGAAGTGGGCGAAGCGGCATGGATGGTGCGGCTTGTGGAGGCCTGCGGGTTGTGCTGAGAAAGTTCGCGCAGTATTTGCGTTTCGCCGCCCACGATGACGAAGCGCTTGCAAAGATTTTCCAGCTCGCGCACGTTGCCGGGCCAGTGGTAGAGCAGCATCTGGCGCTGGACGTCATGGCTGAAGTAACGCTGCGGGCGGCGATATTCTGCGGCGTACTTGTCCAGAAAGAAGCGGGTGAGCAGGGGAATTTCGTCCAGGCGTTCGCGCAGTGGAGGCACGGTGACGGTGACCACGTTGATGCGGTAATAAAGATCTTCGCGGAAGAGGCCCTCGGCGACGCGCTGCTCCAACGGCTTGTTGGTGGCGCAGATGAGGCGCACAGCCACGGAGATGTCGTGCTTGGCGCCGAGGCGCGCAAACTGGCCGTCTTGCAGCACATGCAGCAGCTTGGCTTGGAGCATGGGGTGCATCTCGCCGATTTCGTCCAGAAACAGTGTGCCGGTGTGGGCCAGTTCAAATTTACCGGGCTTGGGTCGCGTGGCGCCTGTGAAGGCTCCAGCTTCGTAGCCGAAGAGTTCACTCTCCAACAGGTCGTTGGGGATGGCGGCACAGTTGACCTTGACGAAGGGCTTGCCAGCGCGCAGGGAGGACTCAAAAACCATGCGCGCAATGATCTCTTTACCCACGCCGCTTTCGCCGCGAATGAGCACGGTGGCATCGGTGGCGGCCACCTTGGCGACGAGGCTGCGAATCTCTTCCATGCGCGGATTGGCGCCGCTGAGCGGGGCGATTCCGCGCGGCACGGCGATGACCGAGGCCTGCGGATAGGTGGCTGTGGCTGGCTGCACGTGCGTGGTTCCATGCGGTTGAGGAGCGGGAAAAGGTGGTGCTGGAAATGGAGCCGGTGAAAATGGGGCTGTGTCAGGAGCCTGCGTGGCCTCTGTCGAACGCTGCGGTAACGAATCCGGTATGGCTGCTTGTGCCGACTCTCGTGTGTGCGCGTGAGGTTGTGTTTGTGCTTGCGCAGGCAATTGCCGACGCAACAGATCGAGCACGGGCTGCAAGCGCTCATCCAACTCTGCGGGTTGCAGTGGCGGAGCTAGTATGTCCTCTGCACCGAGGCGCGAGGCCGTGTAGGCCAAGGCTCCGTCGAGCTTGGATAGATAGAGAATGACGGGCAGGGCTGGGTAGACGGCGCGGATTTTTTCCAGCGGATCGGCGGTGCGCTCCAGCTCCAGAAACAGCAGCGCGGGCGGTTGAGCACGCATTTGTTCCAGCAGCGCGGGCAGGTTGTGCGGCGAGGCGAGAGAGACCGAGGCCTGCTGCCGCAGCAGTGCCTGCACAATCGGGGCTGCGGATTCAGGGTCACGCAGCGCGAGCAGAACCGGAATCGAATGCGGCGGCATGAAAGCGTGACTCGATTCTAGACCAGATTGTGCCGCCCGGTGCAAGGCCATGCGCAAAGGGGGAATTCTGATGCTGTGGGCCTGTATGGGCATGGAGGATGCGCAGCAACGATCGCGTGGAATTTCAAGCCCCGAATATGTCGCATAGCGCCTTCAACCATTCCCAGGTTAGATATGCAGACAAGATGCCGAAACAGATTATTGAGCTGTGCTGTCTATATGATTTTGTAATCTGTTGCTGAAAAAATCTTGACAGAAAAGCAAATGCAAAGCTATACAGGGCTGGCCAAAATATCTTGTACATGGATGACCTGAATTTTGGAGATGCTGATGATGTGTGTTCGCAGATGGATGTAAAGGCAGGTTTCACGTGCTATTCGGCCGAAAATATAAATGCGGGTTGTTATTTTTGCTGGCGCAAGTTGTCCTGTTCGGATTTTTTCAGACAAAGAACCTTGTTGCTCAG
>DAHUZD010000408.1 GCA_027306745.1 Acidobacteriaceae bacterium | reverse complement strand
CCGAGTTGGACCGAATGCAATCACACGCCGCCACCGGGGAGCAGATATTGAGCCGCATCGCCTTTCTGCGTCCGGCCGCGCAGATCGTGCGCCACCACCATGAGCGGTATGACGGGCAGGGCTTCCCAGACCGTTTGCGCGGAGATCAAATTCCCCTGGGAGCGCGCATCTTCGCCATTGCCGACGCCTGGGATGCGCTGACCAGCGACCGCGCCTACCGTGCCGCGCAAAAGTATGAATGCGCGCAGCAGGAGATGGAGCGTTGTGCAGGCGGGCAGTTTGATCCCAGCCTGATCCGTCTATTTCTTCAGGTTCCGCTCTCCACCTGGATCGACCTGCGCCGTCAAGTGGAGGATCGCTTCCATCCGAACAAACCCAACACGCCGCGTGCACTGCAACTCGCCTACGCCTGAACGGCCCGGCGGGATGCACAACCGCGTCATTCTTGCGACAATCATCTTTCGGACGTTACTTCTTCGGAGGATGATTCATGCCGCAAATGCTGGCCCTAAAGGCCCACGATGGCCACACACTCGACGCCTATCTGGCGCAGCCGCAGGGCGCGCCCAAAGCTGGCGTTGTAGTTCTGCAAGAAATCTTCGGCAT
This sequence comes from Acidobacteriaceae bacterium, assembly GCA_027306745.1. Classification (GTDB taxonomy): domain Bacteria; phylum Acidobacteriota; class Terriglobia; order Terriglobales; family Acidobacteriaceae; genus JAJZCX01. The sequence goes on along the minus strand of DAHUZD010000408.1, from coordinate 4,195 downwards.
CAATTCGCATGTGCGCTCCGTGGCGGATGTCTACGCCCAGCACGGCTATCTGGCTCTTGCGCCAGCGCTGTTTGACCGCGCACGCAAGGGCGTCGAATATGCCTACGACGCAACTGGAATGCAAGAGGGCTACGCCATTGCTCGCTCACTGCCGCTCGATGGAACCTTGGCCGATGTGCAGGCGGCCATCGATTACCTGCATCAGCAGCCGGGCATCCACAAGGTGGGCGTGGTGGGCTTTTGCTGGGGAGGCAAGCTGGCATGGCTCAGCAATACGCGCCTGCGCGGCGTCAGCGCTACGGCCTCTTATTACCCAGGTGGCATTCAAGAAGTCATCACAGAAAAGTCGCAATGCCCGGCAATCTTTCACTTCGGCGCACAGGACACGCACATACCGCAAAGCGTGATTGATACAGTCGAGTACGAATATCCAGGCTTTCCTGTCTACAAATACGAAGCTGGCCACGCTTTCAATCGTGACGTTGACCCCAAGGTCTACAAAAAAGACATGGCCGCCTTGGCGCTCCAGCGCACACTGGCCCACTTTCAGGAGCATCTGAGCTAGCCGCGGCTGCAAGCCGCAGCGATGCACTCGCCTCCCATGCCCATCTATTGTGACGTTGCGCTTCCGGTTCCCATCGACTCCCTCTTCACGTACACCGTGGATGGGCAGGCGCCGGAGCCAGGCGCGCGCGTTCTGGTTTCCTTCCGCCGTGAGCAGATGCTCGGCGTCGTTGTCCGCCTGCATCAGAATGTGTCGGCTGCGCTGACCGCGCAGCTCAAGCCCATTCTGCGCGTGGTGGATGCCGAGCCAGTGCTGGCGTCGGAGATGCTGGAGCTAGGCCAATGGATCGCGCAATACTACGTCGCTCCGCTGGGTGAGGTGCTGCGTTCCATGCTGCCTTTGCAAGCGGAGTTGCGCCAGCGCATCGCCTATCGCATCACCGAGGAGGGCCTGCGCGCACACCAAGCCACCCAGCAGCCCGCACTACTGCACTTTGAAAGCGCGCCAGCGGCCTTGCCGGTGGAACAAACGTTGCTGGCCCGGCTTGCCGATGGGCAGGCGCACAGCGCCGCTGCATTGCAAAAGCAAACCGCGGTAACCTCCGCAACATTCAACGCGCTGATGCGCCGGGGCTGGATCGCACGCGAGTCCTCGGCAAATACCCGCGCTGTGCGCCGCACGGTTTCTGTTGCGGTGCTGGCAGAGGGTATTCGTTTGCCCAAGCTCAACGCAAATCAACAAATGCTATTGGCAGAGCTGGCCGGAGCGCAGGGCCGTCGGTCTGTCGAAGCACTCCCGCAACTGCCCGTGCCCAAAACGACGCTGGCCACGCTGGTGCGGCGCGGACTGGTGCACATCGAAGAGGTTCCTGCAGACTCACCTTTCGCGCAATCTTCCGCCGTGCGCGCTGGCTCGCCGCTGGCGCACATCTTGAACCCAGAGCAAGCCGGAGCCGTGGAAAAAACCTCCGCGCAAGTGCAGGCTGGCGGATTCGCACCATTTCTTTTGCATGGCATCACCGGCTCTGGCAAAACCGCTGTGTATCTGGCCGCGATGCGGCGCGCGCTGGATGCGGGACGCGGCAGCCTGTTGCTGGTGCCAGAGATCGGACTGACCCCGGCGATGGTGGCGCAGATGCAGGCCGTCTTCGGTGAACAGGTCGCGCTGTTGCACTCTGCGCTGACGCCGACCGAACGGGTGGAACAATGGCGGCGCATTCACAACGGAGAGGCCCGCGTGGTTGTCGGCACGCGCTCGGCGGTCTTCGCTCCGGTGCAGGGTCTGGCGTTGGTCATCGTGGATGAGGAGCACGACACCTCATACAAACAGGCAGAGATGCCCCGCTATCACGCCCGCGATGTCGCTGTGATGCGTGCGCGCCTGCAACAGGCCACCATCGTGCTGGGTTCGGCCACGCCGTCATTGGAGTCGTGGTTGAACGTGGAGCGAAACAAGTATGCGCTGCTGAGCCTGCCGCAGCGCGTTGCGCAGCGTCCTTTGCCACAGGTCACGTTGATTGACATGCGCCAGGAGTTCCGCGAGCGCGGCGAAGAACAACTGCTCTCACGCGCACTGCACGCAGCCATTGAGGAGACGCTTCAACGCAAAGAACAAGTGATGCTGCTGTTAAATCGCCGAGGCTACTCCTACGTCGTGCTTTGCCGCGCCTGCGGAGCCAAACTGGAATGCGAAAACTGCGCTATCGCCCTGACGCATCACAAATCCAACGACGGTGCCAGCACGCGCTCCGTCACCGGCCAGCGGCTGGAGTGCCACTACTGCGGATTTCGCCGCACCGTTCCCAAGCGCTGCCCGACCTGCGACAGTGAGCATCTCTACGCCTTCGGCGTTGGCTCCCAGCAAGGGGAAGAACGCCTGCAGGAATTATTTCCTGCGGCCAATATCGCCCGCATGGACCGCGACACCATGCGCAGCCACAAAGATTTTGAACGTGTTCTCGCTCAACTGCATCGCGGAGAAATCGACATGCTTGTCGGCACGCAGATGATCGCCAAAGGCCATGACATGCACGGCGTCACGCTGGTCGGCGTGCTGGGAGCGGACCATGCATTGGGGTTGCCGGACTTGCGCGCCGCCGAGCGCGTGTTTCAGCTCATCACCCAGGTAGCCGGGCGCGCTGGCCGAGGAGAACGCGCAGGCCGGGTGCTGGTGCAGACCTATTATCCAGATCATTACGCGATGCAACACGCCGCCACGCATGACTACGCGGGCTTCGCTGCGCATGAATTGCGCTATCGCAAGCTCTTGCATTATCCACCCGCTGCTGTGCTGACCAATATATTGCTGGAACATGCCGACGAACAAAAAGCCGCCGGATGGGCCAAACAAATTGGCCGGTGGCTGGAGCAACATCCGCATCCGCATGTGCGCGTGCTGGGGCCTGCCGCCGCGCCCATCGCACGCATCAAGCGCATCCACCGCTTTCATCTCATTCTGAAAAGTTCCAGCCGCAAGGAGCTGGCGCAGCTTGTCCGCGACCTGCTGGAATTTTCTGCGAGCATAGAGATTCCACGGCGCAATCTCACCATCGACGTGGATGCAATGCACTTGATGTGAAGTTTTTCTATGCTCGGCAGATGTGTCGTGCGCCAGCCTAGTGGGGGATGTCGCGGTGCACGCACTTCACGCGATAGCCAGCGCTGGCCAGCAGCTTCTTCACGCGCTCTGCCACCATCACCGAGCGGTGCTGACCACCGGTACAGCCAAAGGCCACGGAGAGATAGCTCTTGCCCTCTTGCATATATTGCGGCAGCAGAAAGAGCAAAAATTCATACAGCCGCGCGATAAATTCCTTCGTCGCGGGAAAGCGGTTGATGTACCGCACCACCGGCGCATCGCGTCCAGTCAGCGGACGAAACTCTGGAACAAAATGCGGGTTGGGCAGAAAGCGCACATCGAAGACCAGATCGGCCTCCTGCGGAATCCCGTTTTTGTAACCAAAGCTGATGGCCGAAATTAAAAGATTTTTTTCGCCTGCATCGTGCGGTTGAAACAGTCCATTGATATGTGCGCGCAGTTCATGCACGTTGAAGCGCGTCGTATCGATGACCACATCGGCCAGGTTGCGCAGTGGCTCCAGCATCTGGCGTTCAGAGTGGATCGAGCGCAGCACGGTGTTGCCCTTGCCCAGCGGGTGAGGACGGCGCGTCTCAGAAAATCTCCGCACCAAGGCGTCCTCCGCCGTATCCAAAAACACGACGCGAGTGGGCAGCATCTGCCGGATTTTGCGCAAGGCTGCCGGCAGCCGCTCCAGTTGCGCACCTTCGCGGATGTCCACGACCAGCGCCGCCTGCCGCGTCTCCGGGGATTGGCGAATCAGGTCTGCAAACGGCTCAATCAAATCGACAGGAAGATTGTCGACCGCGTAGTAACCCAAATCCTCAAACGCCTTGAGTGCGGAAAGCTTGCCCGAACCTGACAGACCGGTCAGGATGACCAGCTCATTGTCTGCTGAACGCTTGTCCTTTAACGCTGCGGAATGCGCAGAGGTGCGCGCCGTTTTCGGCTTCTGCCTGTGCGCTGCCACTTTCCCTTTGGTTTTCATGCGGCGACATCCCTCACTCTTTTCCCTATGTGCGGACTGCTGCTGCGAATAAAACCTATGGAACCTCGATCAACTGCACTGTTCCGCTCTTTGTGCGGTGCAGCACCTTCACGTCGCCTGCGTGG
>DAHUZD010000406.1 GCA_027306745.1 Acidobacteriaceae bacterium | reverse complement strand
AGGCAGCTCACTGATGCCGGGAATGCCGGTGAGCACATTTTCTTCCTGCTCGGTCATGCTGCTGACGAGCAGCGTGCTCTCGCCATCCAGCAGATCCACAGTGGAGGCAAAGGCGCGGCTATTGAGGATGGGAATGCCATTGAGCGAGCTGCCTCCGAGCGCTTCAATCTTGGCGTCGAGTTGCATCAGGATGTGGCCATTGCGCTGGATTTGCGGCTGGGTCTTCAGGGTGAGGCCCAAGTTCTCATACTGCACCTGCGGAGCTTCTGCCAGGGCATCGATGCTGCTGAGGGCGGAGTTTGCACCCAACCCCGAAAATCCACCCAAGCCCAGCGCACCCGCCAAGGCTGGCGGCAAATTGGGTTCGGTGGTTCCCGATGAATAGCTGGCCGTGATGATGGGGTAGCGGGAGCCAAACAAAAAAGTCGCCTTCTGTGTGCTGGAGGCGCGCAACTGCACATGGTCCAACTGCTTGGTGGTGGATGTGTTGAGTGCCGCGTTGATGCCAACCGAGCCCAGCGTGACGCCGGTGAGTGTGAGTCCATTGCCGAAGAGAGCAAAGGGTTGGCTGAGGATGGAGCCGCTGGCCAGGCCATAAAACACCAGCAGAGCGGCGATGGCGACAATGTTATTGGGGCTGACCAATCCGCTGGAGATGAGCTGGTTGATGAGGCTTTGATTCTGGCTGATGAGGTTGCGAATCTCCGTGGGCACATTGAAGAGTGTGAACTGCTGCGGCAGTTGCATGCCAATGTTCAAGGAGCGGTTGTCGTTGACCTGATAGACGCGGATGTCGAGCAAGACCTCGGCTGCATGGCCGTAGATGCCATGGACGGTGCGGTTGATGGCTGCAATCGTTGCCGCGGGTGCGCGCAGCGTGATGGTGGCATTCTGCTGACTGAAGGAGATCTGTTTGACTCCGAAGACGTTCTTGATCATGTTTTGGGCATCGATCATCTCCGTCTGTTGCAGGCCGGGCAGGTAGAGTGTCTCCAGCACGAGGTGTTCGTATTGCTTGCGAAACTCCGGCGTGTCCCGGACGACCAGAGCATGTTGCTCATCCAATGGCACGGTGAAGGTGTTGGTGATAAGCCGAACGGCAGTGGCTGCCTCCGCAAACGTGGCGTGGTCAATGTCAAGGCGCACGCTGGTGTCTTTGACGGAATCTTCAAATTGCACATCGATGCCGTAGCTTTTGTAGACGTAGCGGATCAGGCTTTTGCTGAAGTCGCGGAAGTGGAAGTTGTGGAGTTCCGCGCTCGGGCGCAAAGCCAGTGAGCCATTGTCGAGCTGGGGCTGTGGACTGACCGGCACGGCGGCCACGGGCTGGGGCGACATGGCCTGGCTGAGAATCTGGAGATGTTCGCGGACGAAGGGATTGCCGGGATCAGCGTCCTGCGCCTGCTGCAACGTTTTGAGCGCGGCGCTGGTACTGCCCGCCTCCTGCTGCACGGTTGCAGTTTGCAGCAGGCTGGAGACGTAGCGTTGCCGGGAGATTTCCTCTCCGGCGAGAATGGCGACGTCATCCGGCGCGAGATGATGCGCTGCTGAGTACATTTGAAAAGCCAGCTTGGGGTTGTCATGCTGCAGAGCCTGCTTGCCGCGGTCTTCATCCTTGCGCGCTCGCCGCAACTGCCGGGCCGAGGGAGTCGCGCGGGAGGGGGCTGGCTTGGGAGCCGGTGAGCTGAGGGCATCCTGAGCCAGCAGGGGGGGCAGTGTCTGCGGCCCAATGGCAAAGAGCACGGTAAGCGTGGCAAGGATGGCTCCACGCAGGACGCCAAGCAGGGCGCTGGCGTACTGGCGCTGGAAGTGGCGTGCTCGCACGTGCGCGCGGATCGAAGGGTGGCGGTGCATTACTTCTGGGCTGCGTCCGCAGCCGAGGCTGCGGCCAGACATTCCTGCAGACTGGCCGCCAGATGCTCGGGTGCGTGCTGGCGCAGATGCTCCTGCGCATAGACTCCTGTAGCCACGGCGAGCACGGGCAGGGAATTGGCGCGGGCCGCGGTGATGTCCGCTGGCGTATCGCCGATGACGCAGATACTGGCCTGCGAGCCAGCCAGCGCGCGGGCCTGCGCAGCACCATGGGCCAGAATGGCTGCGCGTTGCGGCTGCACGTCACAGAATGCGCCGAATTGAAAATAATCGCGCTGTCCGCAAACTTCCAACTTTAACCAGCCGATGGACTCGACATTGCCGGTGGCGACGCCGAGGAGTTTGCCGCGGGATTGCAGGGATTGCAGCGCGGAAAAGGCACCGGGCGTAGGCTGGGCCACCAGTGCGTGCTTGCGGGCGAAGACGATGCGCTGCATGGCGTCGAGTATTTGGGGGATTAAATGCTGCGCTTCAGAGGTGGCAATGGCATGACGGCGCAGCATCTGCTGCAAAATGGCGGTGTCGGTGTTGCCGTGCAGCGTGATGCCGTCCAAGGAACTGCGCTCGCCGGTGACGGCCTGGAATGCCTCGGCAAAAGAGGCGAAGTGGATGCGATCTTTGCAACGGAGCAGCGTGCCGTCAATATCGAAAAGATAGGCGTCGTAAGCGTCCCAACGGTGAAGTGGCTGGCTGAGGCGCGGTGCGGCTGCCTGTGTTGGGGCAGCCGTAGCGGGACGGGGAGATTGCCAGTCCGCAAGCGTTGTGCGTGTGTCCATGACGATTGCGTTTCTACTGTACCAGTTTACCGCGAACGGACCATGCGCAGGGAATGCAGGGCAGCCGACTCGCTGCGCGCAGGCCGTTTGAGGCCCATGCGAATCTGGGATGGGTCCAGATTCAGCTCTGCCATCATGCGGCTGAGAGTGTTGCGATGCACGCCCAGTTCGCGTGCGGCCTTGCACTGGTTGCCTTTGTGGTTGGCCAGAACTTCCTGGATATACCGCCGACGAAACTCACGCACAGCCTCTTCATAAGGAATGCTGCTGGCGTACATTTGAATCACCAGACTGTCCAATTCGTGTTTCACACTGACCTCATCAGGCTTGGAAGCAAAGGTTGCCTTGGTTCAACGCATACGACGGAAATCAATTGGAGACAGGTTCCATTGTATCCACGAAAATTGCTTTTGGGTGCTCGAAAAAGGTAATGCCCAAGAGTACCTTTTCCTTGAATGCAGGTGGGGCCTGTGCCGATAAAAATTCTGCTCCGGGTAAAAAATAGGGAACCAGCCGGGAGCCTTGCACCCAAGACGAGCCGGGACGGAAGGCCGCCAGAGCCAGTAGGGCCACCATGACCAGCAGGCAGCCGCGCACAAAGCCGAAGGCCGCGCCCAAGATGCCGTCAGCCCAACTGAGGCCGATGAACTCCACCGCATTGCGCAGCGTGCTGCCGACAAGACCGGCCACCAGCATGATGCCAAGAGCCATGCACAAAAAGGCCAGCGCCTCAGCGAGGCCGGGGGGGTGAATCCAGCGGGAGAGCGGGACGGCCAGCGCCGGGTATTGGCGAGAAGCCACAAGCAAGCCGATGACCAGCCCGGCCAGGGCAAACAACTCGCGGACCAATCCTTGACGGATGGCGGCCAGCGTCGAAAAGATGAGAATGGCCAAAATGGCCACGTCCACGAGCTTCACGGCTGATTACTCCAAGGCAGACCTGCCGGTTATGCGCCGGAAGGCCTCCAAGTATTTTTCGCGCGTGCGCTGGGCAACTTCATCGGGCAGAGCGGGCGCGGGAGCCTGCTTGTTCCAGCGAATGCTCTCAAGATAATCCCGAACGAACTGTTTGTCGAAGGAAATTTGGGGGCCGCCGGAAGTATAGGAATCCTTAGGCCAATACCGGGAGGAGTCGGGTGTGAGCACCTCGTCGGCCAAAAGTATCTCTCCGTTGAAGCGGCCAAATTCAAACTTGGTGTCGGCCAGAATCAGGCCGCAGCGATCGGCATGGTCGGCGGCGCGGCGATAGATATCCAGCGTCAGATCGCGCAGGCGTTCGGCGTCAGCCCGGCCGATTTTTTGCGTCATTTCTGCAAAGGAGATGTTGATGTCGTGCTCGCCGTCGGTGCTCTTGCTGGCCGGGGTGAAGATGGGTTCTGGCAGGCGGCTGCACTCTTTGAGTCCCGCGGGCAGAGGAATGCCGCAGACCGTGCCGGTGGCTTGATACTCCTTCCAGCCGGAGCCGGAAAGGTAGCCGCGCACGACGCACT
>DAHUZD010000402.1 GCA_027306745.1 Acidobacteriaceae bacterium | reverse complement strand
CAAGGCATCCAGTTGCGTTCCGTTTCCTGGTCGGGCTGCTGGCCAAAGGTGAGGCCGGGAGTGGCTGCGTCGGGCTTTGTGGATGGCGTCCCGACTGGTTCCGGCTTGGAGGGCTTCCGCGTCATGGCACGATTCTACCTCTGGTAGCGGCGCGGCCAGCGAAAATCTGCGGCGTAGCGTAGCGCTTTGCAAATTTTCTACAAATATTCACTGATGTGCCGCTTCCCTTAGCCGAAAATATCGTCTAACGGGTGGAGACGTTTTGTGGCTGCGGGCAACAATGAGCCGCCTCCAACAAAACGCCTGTCTGGAGGCACCATGCGCATGATGACGGAACGATTGCACCGGGCAGCGGCGCGCAGCCGCCAGAGACAGAGCGCAGTCAACCACTTGCCCTCGGCACCGGCTCCCATGTCTGACTGGACCTATCGCGCAGCAGCCTTGGCCGCGGCATTGCTGTTGCTGGCCACGGCGGGCGGGGCACTGTAAATTTCACTTCGTTTGTATCCCACAGAAAGATTCCACGCGGCCGTGCGCTTAAAAACCAACGCTGAAGCCGCTGCTGACGCGCTGGCGAAAGTCGCGGCCCTGCATCGAGACGGGGATGCACATCTGTTGCAGGCGTGAGCGCATCCGTTCTCCGATGCGGTCGCCGAGCGTTTCCTCGCGCACGGCGCGTGCGGCGGCCTTGCGTGGAGAGTGTTCGCCAGCATCCTGCGCCGCCAGCGCGGGTGGATCGTTCGGATAATTCGTCGTAATGATGGTGACACGCTGGTGGTTGTAGCGCGTGTTCAGCACGTGGGCCACCGTGTCCCATACCCAATCCGTGGGCCGCACCGCGCCCAGTTCGTCGAGCACCAGCACCTCGGCCTCAAAGACCGGGCGCAGAATCTCCAGCTCCGTGGCGGCCACCTGCGGGTTGTAGGAGTGCTGAATTTCTTTGAGCAGCTCGCGGTAATCACAAAAGAGGCCGATGGCGCCTTTTTGTTCGATCAGCGCGCGCAGCAGGCCCACAGCCAAGTGGGTTTTGCCCACACCGATACCGCCGGTCAACAGCAGGCCGCGGCCATCCTGCTCCACGCGAAAGCTGTCGGCAATGTGGCGCGCAGCCGTCAAGGCTTTGGTCAGCGTGCCGTCCGCGCCGTGGAAGCGCGCTTCGAAGTTGTCCAGTTCGCAGTGGGCATAGCGGGCCGGGATGCGCGCGCGGCGCAGACGCAGCTCCGCCTTGCGGGCGATTTGGCAGGTGCACGGTGCGGCGAATTGCGCGCCGTCCGGGCGAAGAATGACGCGCAGGCCGCTGCCGCCGCAGACGGGGCAGGGTTGCGCCGCGCCGGAGGCATTCGGATTGGGGTCTGCTGGTGCGCCGCTGGCCATGCCGCATTCTCCTGTGCCCCCCTAGTATCGCAGTTGCGCGTCAATGCGGCGTGGAGCAAATCCCGTTGCGAACTGTGGGAAACCGGGGTATCCTAAGGTGTACGCCAACACGGACTGTTGCAGGTTCTTGGTACATTCAGGAAAGGTTTTTTGCCCCATGCCCAAGCAGGACATTCACCCGAAGTATGAGACCATCCGCGTGCAGTGCGCCTGCGGAACTGGCTTTGAGACCCGTTCGACCCACAAGGGCGACATTCACTTGGAAATTTGCTCCAGTTGCCACCCGTATTACACCGGCAAACAGAAGCTGGTGGACACGGCAGGCCGCGTGGAGCGCTTCCGCCGCAAGTATGCCAAGAGCGACGCAGGCATCGAGGCCGCCAGCAAGGCAGCCGCCGCCAAGTAACGCGACGCATCGTGCGGAACAAGACAGGCCTCCGCTGACGCGGGGGCCTTTTTGATGGAAGCCACAACGGCCATGCAAAAGCACTGGGACAATCCGCTGGACCACGCCATGCCGGACGGTGTGCGCGTGCCTGCGTCGATGCAGATCGGCACGGTGAGGATTGCTCCGGCGACGGTGCTGGCTCCCATGGCTGGAGTGACGGATACGATCTTTCGCCGCTTCATTCGCAATGCCAGCCTGTTTCGCGGCGCAGAGGCTGACAGCCCATCCAGCCTGGAGCGCCTAAGCGCGGGCGTGGAGCAGACGATCAGCAATGCGCAGTCCGGCTGCGGGCTGCTGATGACGGAGTTCACCTCCGCCGACGGACTGTCGCGGATGCGTGAATCCAAA
>DAHUZD010000399.1 GCA_027306745.1 Acidobacteriaceae bacterium | reverse complement strand
TGCCTGCGCTCAGCGATGGCCAGGCGCTGGCGCTGCTGGAGTTGAAACCGGAGGAGCACTTTACCGAGCCACCACCACGCTTCAATGAAGCCTCGCTGGTCAAGGAGCTGGAGGAGCGTGGCATTGGCCGACCTTCAACCTACGCGTCTATTATTGGCACGATTCAAGACCGCGAGTACGTGGTCAAGATTCCGCCCAAGGGTTCGGGCCGCTTCTACCCCACCGAACTGGGCGTGGTGGTGACGAATCTGCTGGTGAAGAATTTCCCCTACATCTTTGACCCCGCTTACACGGCCAAGTTGGAAGTGGAGTTGGACGCCGTTGAAGAGGGCACGGAGAAATGGACGGACTTGCTGAGCGGCTTTTACAGCTACTTTCAAAAAGAACTGCAAGTGGCCGGCAAGAACATGGAAGACGTCAAGCGCATGGAGCAACCGACCAACGAAAAGTGCCCGCAGTGCGGCGCGCCGCTGGTGCTCAAGTGGGGCAAGTTCGGTTCGTTCTATGCTTGCACGGCGTATGACAAAAAGAAGCCGGTAGCCGTCTCCAGCTCCGCGTGGGAGAAGAGCGGCAAGAAGGCCATCGAAAAGATTGAAGCCAAGCTGAGCTATCCAGTGCTGGTCAAGGCCGCAGGCGGCGCAGCACCAGCGCCCGCAGCAGTACGAGCGGAGAACCGCAAAGAGTTGGAAGCTGCGCTCTCGGCTGCCGCCGGGCCAGAACGCAAGTTCTCCATCGAGCAGGTCAGTTGCACCTATACGCGCGAAAATTACGAGGCCAAGCCCAACCTGAACAATCCTGAGGCGCAAAGCGCCGAGGCCGAAGAGGAGTTCTGCGAGAACTGCGGGCGCGTGATGGTGCTGCGCAACGGTCCGTTTGGCCAGTTCATGGCCTGCCCCGGTTACAACGAAGACCCGCCGTGCAAAACGATTCGCAGACTGACGCAAAAGCAACAGCAAAAGCCTGCCGTGCCTCTGGACGAAAACTGCCCCAAGTGTGGCATGCAGTTGGTGCGGCGCTCCGGCCAGTATGGCGAGTTCGTCTCTTGCAGCGGCTACCCGAAGTGCAAGTACATCCAGCAGAATCTGACGGGCGTCACCTGCCCGGATTGCGGCACGGGCGACATTGCCGAACGCAAAGCCCGGCGCGGCAATCTGTTTTATGGATGCACGAACTATCCCAAGTGCGCTTTCACCTCCAATCTGAAGCCAGTGCCGCAGCCCTGCCCGGAGTGTGGCAGCAAATATCTGCTGGAGAAGACGCTCAAGTCGGGCGTGTATCTCATCTGCCCGAACAAACAAGCCAGCGAAGAAGTGGAAAAACCACGACGCGGCAAGAAGGCCGCAGCCGCCAAGCCGGAAAAGCCCAAGGTCGTCTGCAATTATCAAAAGCGCATCGGCGATGCACCTGTGGCCGAGGAGAAAAAGCCAGAGGCCGTCGCAGTATAGAGGTTGTGGCGCAAGAAGCTGCCGTTGCGCGGTTCATTCTGCGCCGCGCAACAGGCAAAACATTCTGCGGATTTTTTGCATCCGCCTCGCACTGCGCGCATCTTAGTTAGAGCAAGTCCCCTACAATTTCACCAAGGAGCCACTGCAACCATGGAAAGCCGTCTGGCCAACTCCCACGATGCTGAACTGATCCTGAAGCTCTACGACCTGCGCCGCGAAGAAAAGCTACGCAAGGCCCGCCACTGGGTGGCCTTCGACTTCCACCCCACCACCGCACAAGAGATTGTCAATGTCTGGCGCGACTTCTCCAATGAGCATAGCGATTGGCTGCGCCAGGTGATCTCCTACTGGGAGCTGGCCGCCTCCTTGGTGGTGCATGGAACCGTCAACATTGACCTCTACCTAGATAGCAACGGCGAGGGCCTCTTCGTGTACAACAAGCTGGAGCCGTTCATCGAAGAGATTCAGAAGATCAACATGGGTATGCCCTTCATGCGCAACACCGCCACCATGGTGGAGAAGTTTCCCGCAGTCAAGGATCGCTTCCAGCGGATGCGTGCCTTCGTGCAAGCCCGGCAGGCGCAACAGCAAAAGTAATCCGGCGGTGCGCTGCGGGCCCAGTCTATGCAGCAACACCGCCACCACACCCCATGCGCCTTGTTATTCCAAGCGGAACGCAGCGCAGTCGAGAAATCTTCGGTTCTCCAGTGCAACCAACAACCGCAGGTTCCTCCGCTGCGTCCGCTGGCGCGGACTCCGGTCTAAATATCAACTTTTTTTGATTCAGAAGCCGCACAAACTGACGCGCCCGCATGCACCTTGCAATTCCGGGCGAAGCAAAGCGAATTCGAGGGAATCCAGAGGATACGGAGCCGGTGTCGGCCCCGTATCCGGGGTATCTCTGGCGCAAAAGTCTTCTATCTGATAGTGTTAGCTTCGGAGGGCTGGCCAGCCATGGCGAAAGCGGTCTGGAACGGCCGAGTTGTGGCCGAAAGCGAGAAGACGCAAGTCATTGACGGGATTACTTATTTTCCCGCCGATGCCCTGCACCGCGAGTACATTCGCCCCAGCAGCACCACCTCCAGCGACCCCAGCAAGGGCCAGGCGCGGTATTACACGCTCATCGTGGATGGACAGGAAAACCCCGACGCCGCCTTGTATTATCCCGATCCCAAGCCGGTAGCGCGCAAGTTGAAGAATTTGGTCGCATTCTGGCTCGGCGTCGAGATCGAAAAGTAGCCCTGCCCCCCCGGCGAGACTTTTCCAGCACAATAAATTTGCGCCAGTTCCCTGTCTGCATTTTGGATTGTTTCTTCTTGGGAGCCGAGCGTTCCCCACGCATCCCGGACAAGCCAGCCGAGGCGCTGTGTCCATCAATCGATGTGGAAGTCAACATCAATTTCGATTTGCACGGCGACCGACTTTCCGTGGAACTTGGCCGGCTTGAATCGGTATTGCTTCACAGCCTCGATGGCTTTTTCATCCAAGCCCATGCCCAGTGCGCGCAGCACTTGGATGTTCTGCGGCATTCCATTGGTATCCACGATAAGAGAAACCACGCTGGTGCCTTGGAATTTTGCCTTGCGCGCTTCGTCAGAAAATTCCGGGTCCACCGCGTAGAGAAGCTTGGGCGGCAGCACGCCATTGCCCACCTGCATCACGCCGCCGCCGTAGCCGCCGCCCTCACCGGGACCTACCCCAGCACCTGTGCCCGAACCCACGCCACCACTATGTCCAGAGCCAATGCCGCTCTGCGTGCCCGTACCATTCGACGCCGGTCCGCGCACAGTGGTCGTCGGATCGCCCAGATTCGGCATGTTGGCATTCGGCAATTGCACCTCTTGCGGAATGACCACAGTGGGCGCAACGGCTAGTTTGGGATGATCGTTGCGGATAATTTCTTCCGGCGGAACAAACTGCGTTTTGGCAATTTGCGGCAGTTTGCCTTTGGAGGCCATCAGCAGATCGTGATCACCACCACCACCGCCGCCGCCCATCTCGCCCAGCATTTTTGGGGAGAATGGCAGAAACGGCGTCACCGTGGAAACCTTGATCGGAGGCGGCTGCACCATAGCGCTCTTGGGATGCCAGATGGCAAAGATGATAATTGCGGCCAGAACGGCCACGTGCACGCCACCAGCGATCAGGCTGGCCTGGCGGTCCCGCGGTACGGCCAGAATGTCGCGCACGGCCACTTCGTGCGATTGCAACTCCAGTGGTGGCAGCTTGGTTGGAAAGTAGACATCGCGCAGATCGTGCCAAATCTCGGCCCACAATGGCTCTTGCGCCAGCGGATCAACCACAGCCACGGGCTTGGACTGCAACTCCAGCGGCGGCAGCTTGGGTGGAAAGAGCGCATCGTGCAGGTTGGTGTAGAGCGCCTGCACATAGGACGGCTCCCGGCCAATCTGACTCCACAACGGCGTCTCTTCGGATTCCACGCTGGCAATCTCCGTCTCCGGATCCAGCAAAACCTGATTCGGCATTCGCTTTGCCTGTGCCCTGTCTGCCCTTGCCGGAATAATGGATCGTTCTGGCTTGCCGATCCTGCCACACGCCGTGTCCGGCGGTCTTTCGGTTGCTTACAATTATAAGGACTCAGCGGCATTTGCGCGGCGGAACCGAACTCTCGCCCGCAACACCACTGTGGGTTAGACGCAGTACCCCGCGATTCTGTTGCATGGCCAGCGCGTCAGGCGCTTGGCCCATCCCGGCAAGCAGGCCAAAGCATTTATCATGAATCTATTCCGATTTTCCGCACTGGAGCCACCATGCCCGCCGGGCAAGACCTGAAGTCCACACTGCAACTGCCGCAGACCGATTTCCCCATGAAGGCCAATCTGCCGCAGAATGAGCCGAAACGCCTGGCCGCTTGGGAGCAGGCCCACCTCTACCAACAGATTCGCGACGCACGCAAAGGCGCGCCCGTCTATCTGTTGCATGACGGTCCGCCCTACGCCAACGGAGCGATTCACTTGGGCCACGCGCTCAACAAATGTCTGAAGGATTTCATCGTCAAGTCGCGCAGTATGGCTGGCTTTGACGCGCCCTATGTGCCCGGATGGGATTGCCACGGTCTGCCCATTGAGATCAAAGTGGATGAGCAGCTGGGCCGAAAAAAGTTGGAGATGGATCCGCTGGCCGTGCGCCAGGCCTGTCGCGAGTACGCGCAGAAATTTCTCGACCTGCAGAGCGCGCAATTCCAACGCATCGGAGTGCTGGGCCAATTTGACCGGCCCTACTCCACCATGTCCAAGGATTACGAGGCGCGCATCGCCGAAACATTCTTTGCTTTCTTCGAGCGCGGCTTTGTCTACAAAGGCCTGAAGCCTGTCTACTGGTGCACGCACGACCGCACGGCGCTGGCTGAGGCCGAGGTGGAATATGAGCAGCACACCAGCCCCAGCGTTTACGTCCGCTACGCGCTCACCAGCGCTCCTGAGTCGATCGACGCGCGCCTGGCCGGCAAAAACGCAGCCGTCATCATCTGGACCACCACGCCATGGACGCTGCCCGCATCGCTGGCCGTGGCCTTCCATCCAGAGTTTGAATACGTCGCGCTGGAGCAAAACGAAACAACATACATCGTTGCCGCCGAGTTGGCTGCTTCCGTCCGCGAGGCATGCGGCCTGCAGGCGGCCACAGAAATCGCGCGCTTCCCGGGAGAAAAACTGGAGCGCACAACTTTTCAGCATCCGTTTTTAGATCGCAGCGTGCTTGGCGTGTTGGCCAACTACGTCACCGCCGACCAGGGCACAGGAGCTGTGCACACTGCGCCCGCGCATGGAGCCGACGACTTCCACACCGGCACGCGCTATGGTTTGGACCCAGCCTGCAACGTGGATGAAGGCGGGCGGCTGCGCAATGGCCTGCCGGAGTACGACGGACTGACCATCTTCAAGGCGAATGAACCGATCATCGCGCTACTGGCGTCACGCGGCGCGTTGCTGGCGCGCAAGGATTTGCAGCACTCGTATCCGCACTGCTGGCGTTGCCACAAGCCGGTCATCTTCCGCGCAACGGAGCAGTGGTTCATCCGCATGGATACGCCGATGCAGACCACCGATGGCGCGGCGACCACCTTCCGCCAGCGCGCGCTCGACGAGATCAGCAAGGTGACGTGGGACCCAGGCTGGGGCCAGGAGCGCATCTCCAACATGATCGCCACTCGGCCGGACTGGTGCATCTCGCGCCAGCGCATCTGGGGCGTGCCCATCGCCGTGTTTCTGTGCCAGCAATGCCGCCAGCCTCTGCAATCGCACGAGGTGAACCGGCGCATCGTTGAGCGCTTCGAACAAGACGGCGCTGACGCTTGGTACGCGCGACCCAACAGTGATTTTCTGCCTGCCGAAACCAAGTGCGCCCACTGCGGCGGCATCGATTTCTCCAAAGAGTTCGACATCCTCGACGTGTGGTTTGAATCCGGCGCCAGCCAGGCAGCCGTACTGGGCGAACGTGCCGGATTCGGCCTGCCCTGGCCAGCGGATTTATATCTCGAAGGCGGCGACCAGCATCGTGGATGGTTCCACTCCTCGCTGCTCTGCGCTGTGGGCATACAGAATGCCGCGCCCTATCGCAGTGTGGCCACCTGTGGCTGGACGCTCGATGAAAAAGGCCGTGCGCTTTCCAAATCCCTGGGCAACACTGTCGATCCCGTGCAAGTGGCCGAACAACTCGGCGGCGACATCATCCGCCTTTGGGTTGCCTCGGTGGATTTCCGTGAGGATGTGGTTGCCAGCATTCCCCTGATGCAGCGGCTGGCCGAGGAAATCTATCGCAAACTGCGCAACACGTTCCGCTTTCTGTTGGGCAACCTGCATGGCTTTGATCCTGCACTGCATGCGCGGCCCTTTGATCAACTGGAGCCGCTGGACCAATATATGTTGGCGCGTACGGCAGAATTGACGGAGAAAATTCACGGCTGGTACCAGCGCATGGAGTTTCATCGCGTCTACCACGCTCTGAATCAGTTTTGCGCTTCAGACCTGAGCGCCGTCTATCTCGACGTGCTCAAAGATCGCATGTACACCTTCGCACCCACACATCCAGCGCGCCGTTCTGCGCAGACAGCCATCTGGCGCATCACGGAAGCGCTGGTGCGGTTGATCGCTCCGATCCTCTGCTTCACCGCCGATGAAATCTGGCAGTATCTGCCCAGGGTCGAAGGCCGTCCGTCGAGCGTGCACATCGCGCTCTTCCCCAAGCCGGAAGAGCTTGCGCCGGAATCTTCTGCACTGCTCGCGGATTGGCAAACTTTATTTTCCATTCGCGATGAGGTGCTCAAGGCTCTCGAAGCCGAGCGCAAGGCCGCGCGCATTGGCAAGGCGCTCGAAGCCAAGGTGCAACTGGAACTGCCAGCAGCGCAGCACGCGATTGCAAAAAAATATCTGGCCAGCTTGAAGGAACTCTTCAACGTCTCGCAGGTCGAGTTGTCTGAGGCGCTGAGCGGCGACGTGGTTCGTGTGACGCCGCTGCCCGCCGATGGCAGCAAGTGCGAGCGCTGCTGGAATTACTCCAAATTTGTTGGCGTGGATTCCATCATGCCCACGCTCTGCGACCGTTGCCTGGCCGCGCTGGCAGAGATGAAACTAGCTGCAGAACACACCAGCGAAGCTGCGCAAACGGAGAGTGTCCAATGAATCTGTCCACAAATTCCCAGCGCGATTGGCGCCTGCCGCTACTGCTGATCACCGTCGCGGTCTTTGTGCTCGACCGCATTACCAAGCTTTGGATTCTGCGCCACGTGAAACCGAGCGATGTGGTCGCCGTCATCCCCGGCTGGTTTCATCTGACGCATGTCTACAACAATGGCGCAGCCTTCAGCTTTCTGGAGGACACGCGCTCGCCCGAAACAGTGCGCTGGCTGCTGATCGCGTTTTCCATCTTCGCCATCGCTGCGGTCTTTGCGCTCTTTTGGAATGTGGGCCGGCGCATCTCGATCACCAGCGTGGCGCTAACCATGATCCTCGGCGGAGCCATTGGCAACTTGTACGACCGGCTCTCTTATCATTTCGTCATTGATTTTCTTGCCTTCAGCCATTGGGGCTATCACTATCCTGACTTCAACGTGGCCGACTCCTGCATCGTGACCGGCGCGTGCCTGCTGCTGCTGGAGGCCATTCGAGGCGTCAATCCGATCTTTACGGAAGCGCCGAAAAACAATTCATCCACTACGGAATCCGCATCGCATTAAACGCCATGAACCAGACCGCCCAAGAGCTTTGGACCGCCGTGGATGCCTACATCGACGGCCTGCTGTTTGCAGGCGATGACGTTATGGCCTCTGCACTTGAGGCCAGCACAAAGGCTGGTCTGCCACCAATCAGCGTGACGCCATCGCAGGGCAAGCTGCTCTGCCTGCTGGCGCAGATGAGCGGCGCGCGCAACATTTTGGAGATTGGCACCCTTGGCGGCTACAGCACCTTGTGGCTGGCTCGTGCCCTGCCACCGGATGGCCGCATTCTGACGCTGGAGTTTTCCGCCAAACATGCGGAGGTTGCACGCGCCAACTTCGCCCGCGCGGGCTTCGCAGAGAAAATCGAAGTGCGCGAAGGCGCAGCGCTGGACACGCTGCCGCAAATCGCAGCGGAAGGCCGCGGCCCCTTTGACTTCATCTTTCTCGATGCCAACAAGGATGGGTACCCGGACTATCTCGCTTGGGCGCTGCGTTTGGCGCGTGTGGGCACGGTCATCGTTGCCGACAATGTCGTGCGCGATGGAGAAATTCTTCAACCCAAAACCAAGGATGCCGCCGTGCAGGGCGCCCAGCACTTCAATGCCATGCTGGCGGCTGAATCCTGCTCAGATAATCCCCGGCTCAGCTCTACCATTCTGCAAACGGTGGGCTGCAAGGGGTATGACGGCTTCGCTTTGGCCCGCGTACTGCGCGTAGGCTAAACCGGCCGAACCACACGCACATTGCGCATTTCCGCAGCCAGAGGCGCAAACCAGTAAACTAAGAACAACCGTCCCGCGCAACTGCAGGGCCGCCAATTTCTACTGCAAAGGTTCTGCCGTGCAGGATCGCATCGTCATTCGCGGCGCTCGCGTCCATAATCTAAAAAACGTCGACGTGGAAATTCCCCACGAAACACTCACGGTGCTCACCGGCGTCTCGGGGTCGGGCAAGTCGTCACTGGCCTTTGACACGATTTACGCCGAGGGCCAGCGCCGTTACGTGGAATCGCTCTCGGCCTATGCGCGCCAGTTTTTGGAGCGCATGGAGAAACCCGACGCTGACCACATCGACGGACTTGCGCCTGCCGTGGCCATTCAGCAGAAGAACTCCACGCGCAATCCCCGCTCCACGGTGGCCACGTCCACAGAGATTCACGACTATCTGCGCCTGCTGTTTGCTCGCTGCGGAACGATGCACTGTATCGACTGCGGCGGCATCGTACAACGCGACAGCGTCGATGAAATTGCCGCAGCCGTTCTGGCGCTGGGCGATGGCACACGGCTCAATGTGCTCTTCCCGGTCACGATGGCCGAGGCGCACCCCGCGGAGGCATCTGCCGCGTCAGCCAAGGGGAAAACCAAAGCTGCCGCAAAAAAAAGCGCTGCGAAAAAGTCCAAGTCTGCCGCGAAAAATGCAGCACCTTCACCGCAGCAGGAGCTGTTGCGTCAGCGCCTGCTCGATCTGCGCCAACGCGGATTCACGCGACTCTACCAGCAGGGACGCATCTTTGAATTCTCAACGCCAGAATCACTGCTCGACTTGAACTTTGCCCAGCCATTTTTCGTTCTGGTCGATCGCATCGTTGTCTCGGCTGAGGAGCGCGCGCGCATCGTCGATGCTGCCGAGTTAGCTTACCGGGAGAGCGGCTCCGTTCTCTTTGAAGTTGCACCTCGCGCAGGCGCCGGAGATGCAGCGCGCAAAACGCTGCGATTTTCCACCCGCTACACCTGCCGCAATTGCCAGCGTGTTTACCGCGAGCCCGAGCCACTGCTGTTCTCCTTCAACAATCCGCAGGGGGCCTGTCCGCGCTGCGAGGGATTCGGCAATACGGTGGACTACGACATCGATCGCGTTATCCCGGACAAAAATCTTTCCATCGAACAGGACGCCATTCATCCATGGCGCACTCGTGCGCACCGCTCGCATCTGACGGACTTGCGCCGCTATGCACGTGAGAATGGTATTCCGCTCAACATTGCGTGGAAGAAGCTGCCGCAAGAGCAACAAAATCTGATTTGGAATGGCGACGGGGCCTATCCTGGCATCCGCGGATTCTTCGAATATCTGGAGCGGAAAAAGTACAAGCTGCACGTGCGTGTTCTGCTCAGCAAGTACCGTGGGTATGCCGTTTGCCCGCTCTGCCATGGCCAGCGCCTGCGTGCGGAGGCCACCGCCGTCGTCATCTCCGGGAAAAATATCTGCGACATTTCTGCAATGACAATCTCCAGTGCGCGAAGTTTTTTTGATGCACTCACGCTGGCACCCATGCAGATGGAGATTGCCGGACGCATTCTGGATGAGTTGCGCGCACGCTTGCGCTATCTGGATGAAGTCGGGCTGGACTACCTCACGCTCGACCGGCAATCCGCCACGCTCAGCGGCGGCGAAGCCCAGCGCGTGCAACTAGCCGCATCGCTTGGCTCCCAGCTTGTCGGCGCCATGTACGTGCTCGACGAGCCGTCGATTGGTCTGCATCCCCGCGACACTGCGCGGCTGGTGCGCATTCTGAAAAGCCTGCGCGATCTGGGAAACACCAGTCTAGTGGTGGAGCATGACCCGGAGGTGATGCGCGCCGCCGACTGCCTGCTCGACCTGGGTCCCGGTGCTGGTGAACTGGGCGGCAGGCTGCTCGCCGCGGGCAGACTGGAAGAGATTCTGCGCACGCCGCAATCACTCACCGGAAAATATCTCAGTGGAGAGTTGTCCATCCCCGTGCCGGTGCTGCGCCGCGAACCGGGCCGCGAGCGCCTGCGCTTGACTGGAGCGCGTGCGCATAATTTGCACTCGGTGAATGTCGAGATTCCTCTCGGCATGTTTGTGTGCGTCTCTGGCGTCTCCGGCTCAGGCAAATCCACTCTGGTGCATGACGTACTGTACCGCGCACTGGCCCAGCATTTCGGCAGCGCGCAGATGCAGGAGTCCGACGCCCTCGACGAAGAGGCTGCGCCCGGCGATCCATCACGCTTGTACGACTCCGTCGACGGTATGCACCACCTGAGCGGCGTCGTGCTGGTCGATCAGTCGCCCATCGGACGCACGCCCCGCTCCAATCCCGTCACCTATCTCAAGGCATTCGACGCCATCCGCGAACTTTTTGCTTCGCTGCCCGACGCACGCGCGCGCAAATATACCGCCGGATATTTTTCCTTTAATGTGCCCGG
>DAHUZD010000392.1 GCA_027306745.1 Acidobacteriaceae bacterium | reverse complement strand
CGTACTACTCCATCGACAAAAACAAGAAGGACCCGAGCAATAGGCTGGATCCGCAATTTGGCGATTTGGATGATGTGAAGTGGACGGTCACCATCCATCCACATGCCAACGGATATCGATTGCCAACCGAGGCAGAGTGGGAATATGCGGCAGACGGAGGCCGCGCCAGCCAAAGCTACAGCTATAGCGGAGGCAACGATGCCAATGCGGTCGCCTGGTACTGGAGAAACTCTGGCGATAAAACTTTGGCAGGATTTTGGCTTTGGCCCGCAGTCGAGCAGAACCATGATCGAACGAGACCTGTTGGCGGCAAAAAGCCCAACGAACTGGGGCTGCACGACATGTCGGGCAACGTACGGGAGTGGTGCTGGGATTGGTATCAAGATCACCTGCCCTCCAATGTGACGGACCCGAAGGGCGCAGACAGCGGCTCCAGCCGGGTGTGGAAAGGTGGCGGCTGGATGGGCGGCAGCGACTTTACCAAACCGGATTTTCGTGGCCACTTGGCCGCCAATGGTAAAGGTCCAGATCAGGGTTTCCGGATTTGCCGCAACAAATAACCAGCAGCCCAGCGCCCAGGGGAGATGTTCGAGTGTGGTTAACGCTCCGTCGAAGATTGCTTTTCGCCGCTATTCTGGCCGTCTGCGCTAGCCCGGCTTGGGCTTTGCCTGTCCATGTTGCTTTGGAATGGCCCATGGGCAAGCCCACATCCGCACCGGCACAGGCCCGCATTCAGGCGGTTTGGATGTCGGGCGCAACCGGCAACGGTGCACCCATCGAAGCCGTCGCCGGACCCGGTGGAGTGGACTTCGACCTGAGCGAAGGTGCGTGGCAGGTGCAGGCCTTTGCGTCTGGATATTGGAGCCAGCGCGTGGAGGTTGCCGTCACTCGCCAGACTCCGGCCCGTTTGCAGCTTGCGCTGTGGCCAGCGGCAACCTTGCACGGCGAGATTCTGACAGCGGGAGGTGAACCGCCGCCCAACTTCCTTACGGTTCAGATGAACGCTGTTTCGGCTTCTTTTGACGCTGCGAATGCATTGCAGCCGCACGCACTGCCTGCGGAGCCAGCCCCGGCGCACGCGGAATTGCACTGCCCCATCGACAAGGGAACGTGGAGTTGTCTAGGCCCTGCCGGTTTATTTGATGTGCGGATGGAGGCAGCCGGATACGCCCCGCGCTATCAATGGGCGGTGAGCCTGAAAGCCGCCGACAGCGCCGACCTGGGCCGGGTTGTGCTGTTGCAGGCGGCCTCGGTCTTCGGGCGCGCGGTGCAAGGGGATGGCGCGAATCCTGCTGGCCCTTGCCACGCGCGGCTGCGTGCCTATGTGGAGCGGCGCGGTGCGCCAGAGCCTGTGCTGGAGAGCGCGAACCAGGACGAAGCGAGCTACTCCGTGCTGCTGAGTCCGCGTGGATATTTTCAGGTCGTCGGCCTGCCGCCCGGCACATATATGCTGGCCGTAGAGTGTCCGGCGGCCAGCGCCGTTCGTGAGCTGAGCGTGCAGGCGGACAGCGAGACCCAAATTCATCCCGCGCTGCAACTCGGCGATCTGACACTGGGCATCACCCTGGTACCCAAGACCGATCCTCGCGGCCTGCCATGGCTCGTCACCGTGGACGCAACCACTCCAAACCTGCGGCGAATCGCCGACAAAGCGGTCACCGCAGCGGACGGGCGCTGGGAGCGGCCCGGCCTGCCGTCCGACATGTATCGTGTCACCATCCATAGCTCCGACGGCATGCAATGGTTGCAGCAGTACTTCAAGCTGGATGCGAGCAGCAAACCTTTGTCATTGCGCCTGGCGTATGTGCGAGTAGCGGGCCGAGTGTCTCTGGTTGCTCAGCCAGTGCGAGCGCGGCTGTTCTTTTCCAATGCGGCAGGCGGCGATCCAGTCACGTTGATGAGCGATGACAGCGGCCGCTTTCAGGGGCTACTGCCTGTTGCGTATGGCGACAAAGAAACGAACTGGGTCGTCGAAGCGCACGTGATACAACCAGCCGTCACCCGGCGCATGGAGGGCGTGCACGTGCAGCCGATTCCCGGTCAGGCGGTGGTCTGGTTGGATTTGGCGCTGCCGACGGTTGCCGTGCGCGGCGTAGTGGTCTCTGCCGATGGCCATCCCCAGAGCAACACGCAGGTCATTTTCAAAGATGCAAGTGGATCGGAGACATCTGCCTACACCGACGATGCAGGCCGGTTTGAAGCGGCCGCGTTGCCGCCGGGGCAATACACCGTTGTGGCGAAGTCTCCTGAGGAAGGCGTCTCCGATCGCACCCAGCTTACCGTGGTGGCGGGCATGGAGAGTGAGATCAAATTGGTGCTGAACCCGCCGATGCACGTCACCCTGCACGTGATCTCGGACCAGGGGCCTGTGGCGGATGCGACGGTGCAGGTCTGGATACAGCCGGGGGTGCCGTGGCTTCACACACATACGGATTCTGACGGCAACTTTGATGTGAAATTGCCGCCGGACACAACAGAAGTCGGACTGACGGTTGGGGCGAATGGCTATGCGCTCAAGATGATTCGAATGCCTGTTTCTGATGCCAGCCATGCGACGCCGGATGCAAACACCATCACACTCGACGAAACCGGCGGTACGCTTTCGCTGGACCTGAAGCCGCCGGACAGCCTGTCGGGCAACTCCACGGCAGACAGTTCGGCCATGCCTTACCTGGTGCACAGCGGAGCCATCGAAGACGCGCACCTGCTGGCCAGTTGGGGAGACGAGCTGGCCGGAGCCAGCAGCGACGGGCCAGCCGTGATTGAGGCCCTGGATCCCGGCAGCTATTCGCTCTGCTTCCTCACCGATCCGGGAACTTTGCCTGCGCTTTGGCAGGGCGTGCTGCCGCCCAACCAGTGCCGCACCGCTTCAGTAACGCAGGGCCAGACCGTGACGCTGAGCCTCTCGTCACAACAGTGACACAAGAGCCGCGTGTGCCAGAGATGGAAAGCTGGCGGCGGAATCGGCGTATTTATGTTTGTCAGGACCTATCGCTGCTGCCGGGAGCGGAGAATCCGCCGTGCCGTCCATGGCCCACGCCGCCCATGACCCGGATCAAGGATGGATTGCCACTGCATATACGCATGAGATATACCAGTGAGCAGCCTGGATTCCGGGGCGCAAGCGGCTTGCAGCACAACGTACGAAGCTCTGGCCACAACAGAAGAAATTGACTTGGGGAGACTTACGATGAAGCGAATCACTCTCTGGACAGTGGCGATGGCCCTTGTCTGTACAGGAGCGCTGCTGAGCGCGTCCTCATCCTACGCGATGGATCAGGACGCTGCCGGCCCAGCCTATCTGAATCCCAGCCTGCCGCCTGAAGTGCGCGCGGCTGATCTGGTGCAGCGCATGACGCTGGCCGAAAAAGCCTCGCAAATGGTCAACCAGGCGCGGGCCATTCCCCGGCTCAAGGTGCCGGCCTACGATTGGTGGAGTGAGGCGCTGCACGGGGTCGCCGTCGATGGCACCACAGAGTTTCCCGAACCAGTCGGCCTGGGCGCCACCTTTGACGTGCCTGCCGTCCACGACATGGCTACCGACATTGGCATCGAGGGCCGCATCGTGCACGCCAAGGCGATCAGCAAGGGCGACTCGACCATCTTTCACGGGCTGGATTTCTGGGCACCCAATCTGAATATCTTTCGTGATCCACGCTGGGGGCGCGGGCAGGAAACCTACGGAGAAGATCCATTCCTGACCGGGCACATGGGCGTTGCTTTTGTCACGGGCATGCAGGGCGACGATCCGAAGTACTACCGCGTCATCGCCACACCCAAACACTATGACGTGCACAGCGGGCCAGAGCCGACGCGCCACTTCGCCGATGTGGATGTGAGCCGTCACGACCAGTTGGACACCTACGAGCCGGCCTTCCGCGCTGCAATCGTCCAGGGCAAGGCGGGTTCGGTCATGTGCGCCTACAACGCCATCAACGGCCAGCCGGCCTGCGCCAGTCAATTTCTGTTGCAGGATCAGCTTCGCGGCAAGTGGGGCTTTCAAGGCTACGTCGTTTCCGATTGCGACGCGGTGCATGACATCTACAGCGGGCATCATTACCGGCCCACGCTGGCCCAGTCTGCGGCGATTTCCGTTGAGCGCGGCATGGACAACGATTGCGCCGATTTCTTCGCCAAGAAAAATGATGATAGCGACTACAAGGCTTACATCGACGCGGTGCAGCAGGGTTACCTGAGCGAAGGCGACCTGAACCGCGCTCTGGTGCGTTTGTTCACAGCGCGCATGAAGTTGGGCATGTTCGATCCGCCCGCCGATGTTCCCTATTCGAAGATCGATGCCAGCGAGCTGGACAGCGCCGCACATCGCGCTCTGGCCCGCAAATTGGCGGATGAGTCGATGGTCCTGCTGAAAAATGACGGCACGCTGCCGCTCAAGCCGGGCATCGCCAAAATCGCCGTGGTGGGACCTCTGGCCGATCAGACGCGCGTTTTGCTCGGCAACTATAACGGCACGCCCACGCACACGGTCTCCATGCTGGAGGGACTCAAAGCTGAATTCCCCCACGCCAAGATCACGTTTGTTCCGGGCACGCAGTTTTTGCGCAATGAGGGCGATCCGGTTCCCGACGCCGTGCTGACCACTGCGGACGGCAAGCCCGGCCTGCAAGCCGAATATGGCATCTGGCACGGAGAAGAACTGGCTCTAGGCGCAAAACCCAAGCCGCTGCTGACCCGCGTGGAACCCAATGCGAATTTGAGCAGCTCCAACCTGCCGGCTGAAGTGGCTGGAAAAGATTCCATCAACGTGCAGTGGACAGGATTTCTGACGCCGCAGGATTCTGGCGACTATCTGATCGGAATGCGCGCGAATGGATTTTCGAGGATATCCATAGATGGTCGGCTGGCCGTGCTGAGCTATGGGAGCCATGGCGGTGAGGCCAAGCTGGGCCGCGTGCATCTGGAAAAAGGCCAGAAGGTCGCGTTGAAAATCTCCTTCGGAAAAAATGGAGCTGGCGCGCCGGTCTTCCAGTTGCTCTGGGCCAAGGTGAACAACACGCCTTCACCCGCGGCCGTGGCTGCGGCTAAAAATGCGGATGTGGTCATCGCCGGGGTGGGCATCACCAGCCAGTTGGAAGGCGAAGAGATGCCGGTCAGCGAGCCGGGCTTCCTCGGCGGCGATCGCACCAGTCTCGATCTGCCCGAGCCGGAGTTGGCTCTGGTGCAGGCCGTGGCCGCTACCGGCAAGCCACTCGTCGTGGTGTTGATGAACGGCAGCGCTTTGTCAGTGAACTGGATCCAACAGCATGCCAACGCGGTTTTGGAGGCTTGGTATTCAGGTGAAGAAGGCGGCACGGCCATTGCAGACACGCTGAGCGGCAGCAACAACCCCGCAGGCCGGTTGCCTGTCACCTTCTATAAGGATGTCAGCCAACTGCCGAACTTCGAAGACTACTCGATGGAGAATCGCACCTATCGCTACTTTCACGGCAAGCCGCTGTATCCCTTCGGCTATGGCTTGAGCTATACGACGTTCGGCTACAGCGGACTCACCCTGCCCACGGCCAGCGTGGCCGCAGGCAATCCAGTGGACGCCAGTGTGACGGTGAAAAACACCGGTACGGTGGCGGGTGATGAGGTGGTGCAGTGCTACCTGAAATTCCCGCCAGTGGCTGGTGCCCCACAGGTCGCTCTGCGTGGATTCCAACGAGTCCATCTCGACCCAGGAGCCAGCCAGACGGTTCACTTCCAGCTCAACCCACGTGACCTGGGCATGGTGACCGAGGATGGACATCCCATCGTCGCGGCGGGCAACTACACACTCAGCATTGGAGGTGGCCAGCCCGGTACGGAAGCTCCGTCCGTCAGCGGACACTTCCAGGTCGCAGGCCAGATCGACCTGCCTGAGTAAAACTTGGCTGGGACGCAGGCCGCTCGCATCAACGGGTCGGCCTGCGTCCCAGATATGAACTGGCCCACTTACGCCTGCACGGCGCGCTCCTGTACGGCCACCTTCAGGCTCTCTTGCAGGGGATCGGCGTCAAGCAGAACATGATCGCCATGCAGCACCTCTCCATCCAAAATCTTGATGGCTAGCTTGTCCTGAATCAGGCGCTGAATGGCGCGCTTGAGTGGACGTGCGCCATACGCACGGTCAAAGCCGGTCAAAAAGATTTGTTGCCGCGCCGCAGGGGTCATCTCGACGGTGATGTGCCGCTCGGCCAGCATCCGGTTCAGGTCAGCCAAGCGCAGATCGAGAATGTGATTCAGTTGCGCTTCATCGAGTGGACGGAAGATCACAATGTCATCCACGCGGTTCAAAAACTCGGGGCGAAAACTTTGCCGCAAGAGTTGCATCACGTTTTCGCTGGCTTCGGCGAAGCTGGATTCAGACTGCATAGCCTCGGTGTTCAAAAACTGCGCACCCAGGTTTGAAGTCAAAATCAGCACCGTATTTTTGAAGTCCACCGTGCGTCCGCGTGAGTCGGTCAGACGTCCGTCGTCGAGCACCTGCAAGAGCACATTGAAGACATCCGGGTGTGCCTTTTCGATTTCATCCAGTAGCACCACGGAGTAAGGTCTGCGGCGCACGGCCTCAGTCAACTGCCCGCCTTCGTCATAGCCCACATAGCCCGGGGGCGCGCCAATCAAGCGCGCAACAGCGTGCTTCTCCATGTACTCCGACATATCAATGCGCACCATGGATTGCTCATCGTCAAAAAGAAACTCCGCCAAGGCGCGGGCGGTTTCGGTTTTGCCCACGCCGGTGGGGCCAAGAAAAATGAAGGAGCCAATCGGGCGCTTGGGATCGCTTAAGCCAGCGCGCGAACGGCGAATCGCATTGGCCACGATGGTGAGCGCTGCATCCTGGCCCACGACGCGCTCGCGCAGACGAGCCTCCATCTGCACCAACTTCTGTACTTCGCCTTCGAGCATTTTGGCTACGGGAATTCCCGTCCATTTGCTGACAATGCGCGCGACGTCCTCCTCGTCCACCTCTTCCTTCAACATGCGCGCGCTGCCGTGCGCGCTGTCTTCCTGCGCGGCGTTCAGGCCTTTCAGTTCTGCTTCGAGGCGCGGCAGTTCTCCGTATTGAATCTGCGCCACTCGTTCCAGATTGCCGCGGCGCGTTTGCTCATCGGCCTCAATGCGCAGCGCTTCGATCTTCTTTTTTATGTCAGAAAGGTGCGTGATGGATTCCCGCTCCTTTTGCCAGCGTGCACGCAGAGCGCTGGCCTGCTCTCGCAATGCAGCCAGCTCGCGCTCCACCTCTTCGCGCCGCTCTTTGGAGTTGGCATCGGTCTCGCGCTTCAGCGCTGTGCGTTCAATCTCCAGCGAAGTGGCGCGCCGCTCCAGTTGGTCGATCTCTGTCGGCACGGAACCGATCTGAATTGCCAGGGAAGCCGCGGCCTCATCGACCAGGTCGATGGCCTTGTCGGGCAGGAAGCGATCCGATATATAGCGGTGCGACAGTGTGGCCGCGGCTACGATGGCGGAATCTTTGATGCGCACGTTGTGGTGCGCCTCGTAGCGCTCCTTCAGGCCACGCAGTATGGCGATGGTGTCTTCTACGTTCGGCTCGCCGACAAAGACGATCTGAAAACGCCGCTCCAGTGCCGCATCTTTTTCGATGTACTTGCGGTATTCGCTCAGTGTGGTGGCGCCAATGGCGCGCAGCTCGCCGCGTGCCAGCGCCGGCTTCAGCATGTTGGAGGCGTCAATGGCTCCCTCGGCAGCGCCTGCTCCGACCAGCGTGTGCAACTCGTCGATGAAGAGAATGATCTGCCCGGCGGCCTCTTCAATCTCTTTCAGCACAGCTTTCAGCCGATCTTCAAACTCGCCGCGATACTTGGCTCCGGCCAGCATCGCGCCCAAGTCGAGCGAGACCACGCGCTTGTCGCGCAGCGCATCGGGCACATCGCCGGAGACGACGCGGCGCGCCAGGCCCTCGACGATGGCCGTCTTGCCTACGCCCGGCTCGCCAATCAACACAGGATTATTTTTTGTGCGGCGTGAGAGCACCTGCACCACGCGGCGAATCTCCTCATCACGGCCAATCACCGGGTCCAGCTTGCCGCGTCGCGCCAACTCTGTCAGGTCGCGCGCATAGCGCTCCAGAGCCTGATACTTCGCCTCAGGATTTTGATCGGTGACGCGCTGCGAACCACGCACGGCCGTCAACGCGCGCAGAATCGCATCATGCGTGGCTCCGGCAGCGGCCAGCGCCAATTGTGCGGGATCGTTTTTGTCCTGCGTCGCGGCCAACAATAAATGTTCCGTGGAGACGTACTCGTCTTTGAAGGTCTGCGCCTCTCGAAAAGATTGATCGAGCAGGCGCAAAAACATAGCCGAAGACTGCGGCGGATTGGTCGCGCCCCCAACTTTGGGGAATGTGCCTACCACCTGTTGCAAGCGCGTGCGCAACGGCTCTGCCGGCGCGCCAATCTTGGCCAGCACGGAGGGCACAATGCCTTCGCGATCGTCGAGCAGCGCTAAGAGAAGATGCGTCGGCTGCACCTCAGGATTGCCCGACTCCGCGGCCAGATCGCTCGCGGCCTGTACGGCCTCCTGCGCTTTTACGGTGAACTTTTCCCAACGAACGGCCACGGCGGCTCCTCCCTGAATGGAAATACAAGAAGTCCTTCCGGGCTATGATGGCGAGGCTTACATCTGCGCAGCCATCATGCCGCGGAAGGACTGCACTGAGCATCGTACTTCAAGCGGCGGCGGTTTTGCCTTCCACCTGTTTTGTTCCGCCCACGGTTACGGGAATCTGCTTGGGCTGGGCCTCGGCCTTCTTGCCTAGCTCGATGCGCAGCACCCCGGCATCGTAGGTTGCCTGAACTTTTTCGGCGTCCACCGTGGTGGGCAGCGTAAAGGTGCGTGCAAAACTGCCATAGCGGCGCTCAATATGGTGGTAGTTCTTCTCTTGGGTCTCCTGCTCAAACTTGCGCTCGCCGCGCACGGTGAGCACGTTGTTTTCCAGTTGAATCTTCAGATCCTCTTGCTTCATGCCAGGAGCCTCCAACGCCAGCACGATGTGGTTGGCGTCCTCGGAAATGTCCACCGGGGGAATAAACCCTCCGTTGGGCGCCGCCTCGGCCCCGTCGAAGATTTGTTGCAGTTGCGATTGCAGCGAGTCGATTTCACGAAATGGATTCCAACGCAGAATGGTCATACGATTTTCCTCCTGGAGCCTTGGCTCCGCGTGATGTTTTGCCGGGGAAGGATCACCGGCACAAGCATGTGATTCAAAGTGTAGCATAAATGATTCATGAAATATGAGCGTAGCAGTGTCAAGCTTTAAGCGAGGAACATCCATATGGTTAATTCTTTTATTTTCTGTATTTTATACGGAAGAATCTCCGCTCGTATTCTACTTCAGCTCTGCGCGCAGGCTGCGCATAGCCCGATAAACGTAGGACGCCATGTACCAGCCGTCCATATATTGGAAGGGTGTTTCGCCGGTCGTGTAGTGGCCGCAGGGCAGCACTTTGGCATCAAAGTCCACGCCATGGGTGGTGAACTGCGCGATGACCTCGCGTGAAAACTCAGGTAAAAAGGTCAGGTCATACGGCGCGTAGATCATGCGGACCTGTTTATGCGGCCAGGGTTGGCCCTGCCGTGCCGTAGCCGTTCCGGCAAAGCAGCCCATGCAGGCCATGGGGCTGATGGCGGCCCACAGGGCGCGCAGCCGGTCTTGCGTCAGGCCCGCATCCACAAAGGCGGTGCGGATGTGCCGCGTGCTTTGGCCGGTCCAGACGACATCGCCGAACCAGGTGGCGGCGTGGTTAAAGACATGCACGCGCAGGCGCGGTTCATGCGCGCTGGCGATAAAGGCGTAGCAGGAGCCGAGGCTGGTGCCGAGAATGCCGAATTGCTCGTACCCCTGTTGCTCCAGCCAGTCGATGCAGCAGCGGATGTCGATCACCGCCTGGCGGCAGGCGGCGATGGTGCGGCCCAGGTTGGAGCTGACCGCGTAGTCGGAGCGCTCCAGCTCGGCTGGGCGGCGAATGTCATGGAAAGGCTTGCTGAGGCGCAGCGCTGAAACGCCAAAGCGGTTGAAGATGCTGCACAGCGCGTTGTGGCTGAAGGCGTCGGCATTCCATTGGGGTAGCACGATCATGGCATGTCGAGGTCGTCCGCGCATCTTGTCAGCAGGCGCAGGATACCAACGCGCATTCACCTGATCATTTTCCGTATAGCGTGTGCGTACCGGCGAGGTGAAGCGTAGAAATTGCGCCTTCTGCAGGCGGCCTTCGCGGGCCAGTCGTTGCAGGCGTGCATCCTGGCGCAGCGTTTCTGGGCGCACGTTGGTGGGGAAGAGCTGCGGATGGCGTTCTTCCAGGCGGAAATCCGCCGGTGTGGTGTAGCTGTAAAAGCGGTCGCTGTTGGCGACGATGCTGGCGTTGACGGCGAGCATCGCGGTTTCCATCTGCGCGGGATCGTCGGAGGCAATTTGAGCCGCAATCGCAAGCCGCTGCGCAGGGGGCAGCGTGGCGATCCAATCGGCAAGCCAGTCCAAGCCCCATTCCAGCGGGCGGACTTGGCGGTTGGTGTCGCGCGTGGTCAGGCGCGTTTCCCAGGCAAA